>NZ_JAWOCL010000282.1:0-21428 GCF_046483825.1 Sodalinema sp. | reverse complement strand
CATCTAAGATATTCGATTTCCCAGAACCATTCGGCCCCGAAATCACCGTAAACTCCCGGCGGAACGGGACTCTGGTGGTTCCCCCAAAGGATTTAAAGTTGGTGAGTTCGATTTCCTTGATGTAAACCATGGGGGGAAGAAGGGAACGGGGAATAGGGAACAGGGAATAGGGAACAGGGAACAGGGAACGGGGAATAGGGAACAGGGAACAGGGAACAGGGAATAGGGAACAGGAGGGAGAAGGTTAGAGGAGTTTGAGATAAAGGTGGGTGAGGTTTTGGGCGAATTGTTGGGTGTTGAGGAAGGGAGGCGAGGTGGCCATTTGGGTTTGCAGTTGGCGTTGGGTTTGTTGTCGTAGGTCGGGGTTGCTGGCGAGGTGTTGGGCCAGTTGTCGGTAGTCGTCGGGGGTTTGGGTGATGAGGTGGGGGAGTCCGAGTTCTTGGAGGAGGGCGGCCCCTTGGGCGAGGGGACGTTGCTTGGTTTGTAGGGTGACGATGGGGAGACCGAGTTGCAGGGGATGGAGGAGGCTACTGGCTTGGGAGTGGGGGAAGGCGTCGAGGTAAATGTCGGCTTGTTTGAGGAGATAGCGGAGGTCGCGGCAACTCGGGAGAGACTTCACAAGTAATAATCGTTTTAAGGCGACTTGATGCTGTTGCAGAACCTGTTGCATTTGCCGGAAAAAGGGCATTTCTAGTTCCCGATGGGGTCGCCAGTCGTCGCCGAAGGGATGGAGGACGAGGATGCTGTTGGGAGTCTCGGCGAGGAGTTTGGCCCAGGTTTGGCGAACTTCGGGGTGAAGAAGTCGCATATGGGCGGTGGAGATGAAGACGGTGGTATTCTCGGGGAGATGCCACTGCGATCGCTCGATTTTGACGGTTAAATCAGGTTGGTCTTGGGGAAGGTCGAAACACAGGCCTGACCCCTCTAGGGTGAGGAGGGTTTCGCTATGGTCGATGGGATGGTTGGCGGTGAGGGTTCCGGCGATGTAGGTGTCGATGTGACGCATTCCGGTGGTGGTTAAACAGGAGAGGTTGGTAATCTGATGGCGGGCCAGTCGATAGCTACAGAGGAAGGTGAGGGGAGATGACCGGGTGACGAGGTTACTACCAATTAGCAAAATATCTAGGTCATCGGAACGGATGGTATGAACTCGTTGTAAGAGATTCAGATGGCCCAGGGGGACGACTTCATCGGCATAATTCCAGCAGTAGTCTTCGTAGGTTTCTTTTGTGATCTGGAGGCTATAGAGATAAATTTCAAATTGGCTGCGATCGAGATGTTTAATACCGGCAAGGTTGTAGTAGGTTTGGGGATTGTCTCTATAGTTGTTGGCTAAAACCCCGATGCGAATTTTAGTCCGGGGGGGACGGGGAGGAAATTTGTAACTGAGGGGCGATCGCTGTTGGTAGAGGATTTGTTCGAGAAGGTCGGCCCGCTTCTTTTGTAGCCGGAGGGGACTGCGTTGGCTGAAATATAAAGGCGTTAAGTTCGCCCGTTCGGCAAAGACTTCGTTTACGGCTTGCCAACTGGGACTATTGGGATGATTGAGAATGTTTGGATGGAGATAGCTAAGCCAATTCTCTAGGTGAGTGTGGTATTTTTCTACATCGCCGGGGTCTTGAAAAATTCGCGGTGTGGATAAGACGTAGGCTAGGAGAAATTCATTTAGCCAACCGGGAAAGGGGAGGTCGTGATAGGAAATGGGGAATTGATGGGGATAGCCATAGAGGGTAGCGGCGAGAAAGGCTTGAGAGAGTCGATTTTCTGGGGTTTTGGGGCTAAAGAGTTGTTGGAGTTTCTGGAAAAATCGCCGGTCGTCTTCGTTGAGGGTGTCTTGGCGTAAGGGACTATCTAAGAGGGCTGAATGGAGGTCGCCAAGTTGCCCATCAATTTGGTCGGAGAGTTCGGTATAGGCGAGATTTAGCCATTGTTGGGTGACGGCTTTACGCAGTTGTCGGACGAGATGGAGGGCCTGGCGATCGCCCGGATTCTTGTGATAGTTATCAACGATATCTAAGAGAGACCGAAAACTCGGGTTAAACGGGGTAATAACATTGAGACGATAAGCGAGGGGGTCAAAGGAAACCTGAAAGAAGTAGTATTGAAACAGGTCCTGATTTAAGGACTCTAGCCGATCAGGACTGGGGAAACCTTGGGGACAGGTTAAGACTAAGGTATGGGCTAGTAGGGATTTTAGTAGGGGAATTAACTGTCCCGTCTCGTATTGCTGAATATCGACCACCAAAATGGTTTGATGGCTGAGATTGTCCGTGGAGAGTTCCCGAAATTCGGGATGTTTGGCGATATCTGAGGGGGTGAGATATTCGATGCGATCGCCCAATTGACAGGTTTCTAAGAGTTGAGACGATACAGCAGAGTTTCGAGGCGGAGATACCCAATAGACTTGTAAGCGAGATAAATCTACGACATCAGCCACCCAGCGAGGATCACACTCTCCCCAAATGATAAGGTTTAACTTAGGAATTTGCCGATGTTGTTCTTGGATATACTCATAAAAGGCAAGATGCTGGTGGCGATCGCCCGTATCGGTACTGGTCACAAACTGACTGCGTAAATCAGAGGTCGCTTGATAGAAATTCGGCAACAAACGACCTTGAAGATGGTCTAAAAGCTGTTGAACCTTCTGTTCTGGCTGATGCTGTTGCCAAAACAACTCACAGCCTGCTTTGGCTATCTGTTGCGTTAATTTTGGATGATTTAAGTAATACTGTATTTTCTGGTATAAGTCCGCTTTACTCTCATAGGTATCCAGATGTTTGCCAACTTCAAATAATGCCTCTAACCCTGCTTCTGGTTTAAGTTTATCAGTGAGCAAAAATCCGCCACTTGATAACACCTCAAACACCCGCATATTCAAGTCCCCATTGAGACTCACATTGAGGTTGATTTGACTTTTAACATAGACTTCAGCCGCTTTCTCCTGACTACCGCTAAAGGTTTCTAGGAGGATTCCCCGAGTGGTCATCTCATCGAGAATATAATAACGATAGGGATGTAAGGGGCCAATTTGTCCGACAAATGACACCGGATACTCTGGGTTAGGACAAGAGGGTTGAGGGTGAGGGTAAATGTTAAAGCCAGGGAGCCAAAATACGTTCTTACAGCCCGCTTCTTGGAAAAAATGAAGATGCTGCCGTTTATGGTCAGACATCACGAAATCAAAGCCTTCCTGAACGGCATAGTCCGTCAGAGTACGGATGGGGGTTTCTAAATGTTGCGTGTCTCCGATAATGAGTAATTTAGGACAGTTTAAGAGGTGTAAGTTGGTGGGAAAGTTCAGACGAGTGGCGTCCGCCCGAACCACCACTAATTCAGGATATTGAACTGCCGGAATCTGGGCAATGAGAGGGGCAATATCATAGGTTCCGATGGGGGCTTCGAGTTGTTTGAGTCGATTGAATCGATACTCGGTTTTAAACGCCGCCCCGCATAAAATTTCATTCTCAGAAATAATCGTCGGACGATGAACCGACCCCGGAGGTTGATAGAAAAGGAGGACGTTAAAGGTGGGATAGGGCATTAGGTAAAGGTCATTATCGTTCCATAGCGTCCACGGATTTAGGAACGCCAGCGGTTAGAATGTCACACCCGGATTCAGTCACCAGAACATCATCTTCAATTCGCACCCCAATTCCATGCCATTTGGGGTCAACAGGAGGCTGTTCAATCGTGACATCATCCACTTCTCGGCTGGCGGGTTTCAGGTAGGGCGAAATATAGATACCTGGTTCGACGGTGAGGACATTTCCAGGTTGCAGGATATGCCAGTTATCTTCTCCATGTTGATAGACCCCCACATCATGGACATCTAAGCCTAGCCAATGCCCGGTTTTGTGCATATAGAAGGGTTTATATTGTTCGGCTTCGATGAGTTCATCGGGGTCTCCCGAGAGTAAGCCGAGGTCGAGTAGGCCTTCGACAATGACGCGAACGGCGATGTCGTGATGTTCGTTGTAGGGAATACCGGGGGCGATTTTGCTGATCGCCTGTTTTTGGGCTTCTAAAACCAGTTCATAGATGATTTTTTGTTCCGGGGAAAATTTGCCGGAAATTGGAAAAGTTCGGGTAATATCTGAGTTATAATACTGATAGGAACAACCGGCATCAATGAGTAGTAAATCGCCCTCTTCCATCTGCCGGGTGTTTTCGACATAATGCAGGATGCAGGCGTTGCCCCCAGAGGCGACAATGGAGGGATAGGCGGGACTTCCTCCATGAAGGGTAAACAGCCGTTCCATCTCCGCTTGCACTTCGTACTCGTAGCGTCCGGGCTGGGCGATGTCGCGGGCGAGGTTATGGGCGTCCACGGCGATGTCGGCCGCTTGGCGCATCAGTTGTAGTTCTTCGGGGGTTTTCACCAGCCGCAAGGGATGGAGGAGGGGGCTGGGATCTTCGAGGGCGATGGGGCCGGTTCCTCGTTTGGGGTAGAGGGCTAGTTGTTTGCGCCAATGACGGAGGATGCGATTGTTGAAGGCTTCGTCTCGTCCGAGGTGGTAGTAGATGCGATCGCCCCCTTTGAGGTACTCCGGTAGCTTCTCGTCGAGTTCCTCGATGGAATAGGCGATATCCGCCCCATATCGCTCCTGGGCCGCCTCAACCCCAGTGCGATAACCGGTCCAAATCTCCCGTTCTAAGTCCTTGGGGCGCACGAAGAGGATAAACTGATGCTCATCATGGTGGGGGGCCAGGACGGCCACGGCTTCGGGTTCGTTAAAGCCGGTGAGATAGAAAAAGTCACTATCTTGGCGGAAGGTATATTCCACGTCGTTGTGCATCACCGCCATGGGCGCACTTCTAAAAATGGCGGTTCCCTGATTGAGTTTACTGAGAAGTTGTTGGCGACGTTGGGCGTAGGGGTAGAAATTGGACATGGAGATGAGTTGACGGGTTACGACAGGGGAGGAGTCAGAACAAGCATGAGGCGATCGCCCTCGGGGAGATCGTTGGGGGTTAGAACAATCTGGTTATCGGACTGTTGACGGATTGGGGTTCCCTCCATCATCGCGAGGAAGTCGTCAAGGGGTTTAATATCACAGGCCTCCTCATCAGCGGCGGCGGTACGGTAATGGGTGGGAATAACGATGCGAGGATTGAGGCGGTTAATGGCGGCTTTGGCTTCTTCGGGGTTATAGGCTTTGTCGCCGCCGCCGACGGGAATCAAGGCCACATCAGGACGGCCGAGGAGAATCCGCTGTTCGTTGCCGATGGGGGCCGCCGCGCCGCCAAGATGCACGATATTCAGGCCCCCCTGTTGCCAACGCCACATCATATTCGTGCCAAAGCGTCGTCCATTGATGCGATCGTGGGCGATCGCAATTCCCTCAAAACGCATTCCTTGCAGTTGGAAAATCCCCGACTCAAATAGCAATTTACTCTCAGGGACATTCTCGACGGCCCCTTCATCGAGGAGAAAACTACTGACGAGAACCACATCAGCATCCTCAACATCCGGTTCAGGATAGCCTGCTGTACAGCCTCCCGGGCGGAAGGGATTGGTGAGAACCCGGCGACCCCCACCGGTAAAGCGGAAACAGGTGTGACCCAAGTATTCGATTTCTAATCGTCCCTGGGGTGGGGATTGGGCCAGTCCTCTCCCGGTTCGGCCGGTTCGGCCAGTCCCGGTTAGGCCAGTTACGGTGGTGGCGATCGCCCCCACTTGCAAATACCGAATCAGTTGTCGCCGTTTCATACCGTCATACTTAGACCGTTGCGGCCTGTTTGAGACTCACCAAGAAATTATGCAACAACGCCTTCCCCGATCCGGTCAAAATACTCTCTGGATGAAACTGTACCCCTTGAATATGGGGATACTCACGATGTTGCACGCCCATAATCGTGCCATCTTCGACCCAGGCGGTCATCTCTAAGACCTCGGGACAAGTGGCGCGATCAATGACCAGACTATGATAGCGGGTTGCGGTAAAGGGGTTCTCTAAACCGGCAAATACCCCCTGATTGTTGTGGTAGATGGGGGAGGTTTTCCCGTGCATCAGTTCCCCCGCCGCAACCACCTGACCGCCAAAGACCTGGCCCATACTCTGATGGCCCAGACAAACTCCCAAAATGGGTAACGTCGGCCCCAACTCCTCAATCACCGCCAACGACACCCCGGCATCCTCGGGACGACCGGGTCCTGGCGAAATGACCAAGCCATCGGGATTGAGTTGACGAATTTGCTCAATGCTGATGCAGTCATTACGGTAAACCTGAATCTCGGCAGCGACAGGTAGGGTTTGTCCGAGTTCTCCGAGGTATTGAACTAGGTTGTAGGTGAAACTGTCGTAATTGTCGATGACGATGATCATGGAATCTAGGGGGAGATAGGAGGATTAGATTAGCCCAGTAGGGAGGACAGACGAGTCCAGAGGGGGGGAATGAGTAGGGATAGGGCCACAATCAGGGAGGCGATCGCCCCCACCAAGACGGCCCCCGCTGCACAGTCTTTGGCAATTTTGGCTAAGTCGTGATAGGTCTGTTGGGCCGTCAGATCCACTACGGACTCAATAGCCGTGTTTATCAGTTCCAGGGCCAACACCAAACCAATGGTTAGGGCAATCACCGCCATTTTGACGGCTTCGAGATTTAGGGAGAGTCCTAAGCCTAGGGCGATCGAACCAATCAGCACATGGATACGAAAGTTACGCTGGGTGGCGAACGCATAACCAATACCCTGAGTCGCATAACGAAAGCTGGCCCAGAGACTCTGGGCCACTTGCCAGGATAACTGACGATCATAGGCCTTATTCTTGGGAGTCGGATTCGGCGGACCGGGGGACATGAGATAGCGAGTCTTGGGACGTTCGGCGATAGCCTCAAAAAGATTTAGATTCATCCTACACAATCCTAGGAAGGGGTCTTGGAGAGAATCCGAGGCAGATCAAGGTTAACAGCTATCTCGACGCACGCGAGTAGCTGCACCTGACGCTGAAGCATCGCCGCTAAACTCTCGTCATCGGGGTGATCCCATCCCAGTAGATGCAGGAAACCGTGGGCCGCTAACCAGGTTAACTCACTGTCTAATGAATGACCGAGGGGTTGGGCCTGTCGTTGAGCGGTATCGAGGGAGATGACGATATCCCCGAGAGATAGCGGTAAGGCTGCACCGATCTGCGGTATTTCAGACTCCATTGCTGCAAACGCTAACACATCCGTCGGCTGGTCTTTGTGTCGGTACTGACGATTTAGCTGACAAATTTCCGCGTCATCGGTGAACCGCAAGCAGAGTTCATACCCCAAGGGTGGATGGTTTCCTTGGGGGATTTCCTCGGGGGAAAGATTCGCTAGCCATGCTTGGAGGCGATCGCACCACAGGGTTTCACTGACTAAACTATCAAGATGATCTCGGGGATGATCTCGGGCAAGTCCCTCATGGTGTTGTACGCTCAAATCAAGAAGAATGGCCATGACGGGTTTAGTGGGTTAGATAGGCGAGTCCCACCAGTAGGGCGAGAAGTCCAAAGGTTGTTAAAAAGAAGTGATAGAGAGATTTTCCACCTTTACGGACCATATTCCGCATGGCGAGTTTGACGAAGCTGGGTTGAGGTTCGGGGGAGGTCATAATTAGGTAAGGCAAGAGGCAAGAGGCAAGAGGCAAGAGGGGAAGAGAAGGCAATAGGCAAGCTAGCAATCGGTAACAGGCAATAGTGGGGGCAATCCGCAAGTGGCGTGCCCTCTCTTGATGATTTTTGGCTGCGTTCCTTAATTTAACGTATTGCTGAAGGTTCCGTGGAAGCCGATGGGGATGACCTCGGGTAAGCCGAGACGACAAACCGGTTCGTCGAGGTGTGCGGCGTTGAAGATCCAGACTTCAGAACGATCGCCGTTGCCATCATAAACGACCGTTAGCAGCCAGCCGCCACCTTCGCCGTTGGGGGTGTAAATGGGTTCTGTGGGATAACGACTGTCGCCAAAGTCAAAACTCTCTAGGGTCCCTTGCTCGACATCGTAACGCCCGATCGCCCCGTAGAGGTCTTGGGCGGTGTTGACGTTGGGACGATGTAGGGACAGATAGAAGGCTGAAGCGTTGCGGCCGACTTGATTTGGGGCAACCGTGGGAAATTCACAGGAGCGATCGCACAAGGACTCACTGGCTAAGATGTTAGCGGTTTGCGGGTCGAGAATGAGGCGATCGAGATAGGCTTCGGCGGCGGTGTTGGTGTGGCCGCTGGCAATTTCGGCTAGTCGTTGATTGGTGGTGAAGTCGGGGTAACGCGCCACATCCACGACAATATGGCCGGCTTCATTGACGTATCCGTTGCCATAATGCCATTGAAACCAGGGATCAGCTTCGCCGCGACTGACGAGATTGAGGCTGTGACGGTCGAAAATCAGGATTTGGGTTCCGAGACTGGGAACCCAGCGACAGCCATCTTTAATGGTGGTTAGGCCGAAGAGAATCCGCAATAGGGGAACGTCTAGGGGAGGGAGGAAAAAGACGAGATAGTCTCCGGCGAGAACAAAGTCGTGAATGAGGGACATCTTATCGAGGGGATGTCGGCTTTGGCGTTTTAGGGTTCCTTGGCTGTCGCAGATGAACAGATTTAGGACGTTTTGCCGGCCATAATCGATGCCGAAGTTGAAGATCTCGCCGCTGTGATGATCCCATTTGGGATGGGCTGAGTAGGTGGGAAGTTGGATGTCTTCTAATCCTAGGGTGTCGAGGGTTTTGGGATTGAGGACATGGGGTTTGCCCCCTTCCCAGAGGGCTAGGAGACGGTCGGGAAGGGCTAATACGGAGGTGTTGGCGGCGTTTTTGGGGGGGTCCGCCAGCGGCTGAGGAGAGATCCCGAGGCTTGGGTTCCGTAACCTCCGTAGAGAAGGGTTCCAGCTTCGGCTTCGGCTTGGTAGCCGGCGGTTTGTACGAACCGATATTGACCTCTAGCTTGGCCCTGGTTAAACTCGACGGCAAGAATGGCCCCGTCGCCATCAAACCAATGGCCGACATGGCGATCGCCCCGCTGGAGTCGCGCGGGACCGTTACGATAGAGGGTTCCCTGAAGTGTGTCGGGAACCTGACCGGATAGTAATTCTAAGGCGGTAGACTCAAACTCCTGCCCAACTCGGGTCACACCAGTCGACCAAGCGGGTTGTTTTGAACTCATAAATGATGAACGGCTAAAGGTCTTGATGTTCCCTAGCTTATCAAAACCATCAGAATAACACCGTCAAAACAATATCATCAAAATAATACCATCAAAATAACAACGGCACCCAGACCAGTCGGACGAGTGATTTCCCCATGTTTCTAAAGACATCTTGGAGATGCAACAGGTCAATCTCCCCAGGGAGGGTTGAAGCTGCATTGCTCCGGGTCAACTAGGTGGTGGAAGTTTCAGTCGCTTGGGCGGATGCCGTTGTTTGTTGGAGTTGAACAGATGTTAGAATTAACAGCGTGTTTACCTCTTTAACTAATGTGGACTGCGCTGTGTGTTATCTGTTTCAGAAGCGTTGTATTTGCTTCTGATTACTACTATAAGAAGTGGGTCCCGTAGATGCAAGAGGATTTAACTAAACGTTACACTAAAATATCAACGAGCCTTTCAACGACCTATGAGCGATCGCCCCTCTCCATCGTCTAACGCCCTGACTGCCCTAGACCAGCTGATTCAGGTGGTCGCCCAACTCCGTGATCCCGAGGGCGGATGTCCTTGGGATTTAGAACAAACCCCGGAAAGCTTGATCCCCTATATCATCGAAGAAGCCTATGAAAGCGTCGATGCCATTCGTCGGGGAGATTCTGAGCATATTTCTGAGGAACTCGGAGACCTCTTACTCCAGGTTGTGTTACAGGCCCAAATCGCTCAGGAAGCGGGGGATTTTTCCCTAACAGAGGTCGCCGAGGGGATCACCGAAAAATTGATTCGTCGTCACCCTCATGTCTTTGCCGATGCTGACGCCAAGACCCCCGATCAAGTTCGGGAAACCTGGCAGGCGATTAAAGCGGCGGAAAAGGGAGAAGATGAGACACAACTCAGTTCTAAGTTAGCCCGTTATGCTCGCACGCTACCGCCGTTAAAAGCCAGTCAGAAGATTTCTCAAAAAGCCGCTGCCGTGGGCTTTGAGTGGGATAAGGTGGAGGATGTTTGGCAAAAATTCCAGGAAGAACTCGGGGAATTTCAGGAGGCGATCGCCCACGAAAGTCGCCAACGCCAAGAGGAGGAACTCGGAGATTTACTCTTTGTGTTGGTGAACTTGGCCCGCTGGTATGACCTCGACCCCGAAGCGGCCCTCCAGGGAACCCACGATCGCTTCCTGGCCCGCTTTAGCCAAGTCGAAGCCGCCTGCGATCGCCCTCTCTCGGACTATAGCGTCGAGGAACTCGAAGCCTTCTGGCAAATCGCCAAACAGCGGCTGATGAACCCCTAGGCTTGCATCTCCACAATCCCCATCATGCCTTGATCTTCATGATCGAGAATATGACAGTGGTACATGGTTCGGCCTGGAAAGTCCTGGAAGCGAGTGCGAAGACGAACCGTCTCCCCGGCTTTGACTAACACCACATCTTTCCAGGCCCGATCGCGTTCAGGCTGGCCATTACGACTCATCACCTGAAAGGGGTTGGTATGCAGGTGGAACGGGTGATCGAACATTCCCTCATTAACGATTTCCCAATCCTCAACCTGGCCGAGTTGCACTTGCACATCGGTGCGATCGCCGTCAAAGGTCTTTCCATTGATTAAAAACACCATTCCTTGCCCCCGAGCCATACCATGATTGAAGACAAACCGGCGGGTTTGACTCGGTTCGGGTAAGGTGTCCACGGGCCGCAATTGACGGGGCAGCGATCGCCCCGAAACCGGGTCTCCGTCATAGCTAATCGTTGCCAAGACTTCAGCCTCATCAGACTCTCGGCCCCCCATGCGTCCCATCCGACCCCGGCCCATGCGGCCCATTCCACCTCCATTGCCCATCATGCCACCGCCCATACGGCCGCGACTGTAGGGACGATTGACTAAGTTCACTGAGGCTGCACCCTCATCACCGCGAACTAAGACATCGGCCCGTTCCCCCGGAGAGAGTAATAATTCTGATAGTTCCCTCGGTTGTGCGATCGCCCCGCCATCGGTAGCAATGAGATAAAAGGGGCGATCGTCTAAGGCAAGATTATAAAAGCGGGCGTTGGAGGTATTAACAAACCGCAACCGCAAGAGTTCACCATTAGGAACCCTCCAACTGGGCCTTATCTCCCCATTAACGGTGACAAACTCCCCTTCTCGTCCCGCCATCATAGCCATATGTCCCCCGGATACATCCCTGAAATCGGTGGCAAAATCCTTGAGGATGACAAATTGTTCCGTGGCTTGTTGAACTTCCTGAATCTCATCGAGATCACCTCGGATCACAAAGAGTCCCCCCAGGCCAGCCAACACCTGATGGGCGACCCAGCCATGATAGTGAGGATGATAGAAAAACGTTCCCGCCGGATGGTCTTCGGGGATCGTAAACTCATAGCGTTGACTCCCTCCAGGGGCTACCTCCAAGAACGTATTATCGGCATTTCCCGTGGGGGGAATATGCAATCCGTGGAAATGCAGATTGGTGGGTTCGTCTAGGCGATTGTGGAACTCGATGCGAACGCGATCGCCGGGAGAAGCTTCTAAACGCGGCGGCGGGAACTGGCCGTTATAGGTGAAGATGGGGATTTCCTGTCCGGCCACATTTAACTGGCTGGCCGCCGCTTCCAAGCGGACTTGCAACAGGCCATCGGCGGACCTTTCCACCGCTTGGGCCATCAACTCGGTATCTGTGACAGTGTCTGTCTCGGTGTTTGTGACGGGCGATCGCCCTTGTCCGCGACATTGAGTTAATAGCACAGCACCCGTCGTCCCCGCCATAAGCGTAAGCAGTTGACGACGGGATAATCGAGGAAGAGGATAACGCATAAAACAAAGGCTTGATCAGGCTTAATTGGCTTGAAAATCACGGGAACCGGTATATCCCGATAAATCGGCTAATTCATTCAGGGGAATCAGTCCCCGCTGAAGTTCTCCATCAATCTCCCAAGAGGGATAACTCTGAATTCCAGCGGCTTGACAGGCGGCGGGGTTCGGATTAACCCCATTCTCATCACATTCGACGTAATCGAGTTCCTCAGCGGCTTCCCGGCCAAACAATTCTTTTTGACGTTGACAGAAATCACACCAAAACGCCCCATACATCTTGATGCCACGCTCTCGTAGATGTTGAGCCAGGGCAATACTATCAGGGGTTGAGGTGGTGCTGATGGCATAACCACTACTGGTTTCCGTTTCGGCTGTCGGGCTATGAATTGGCGAGTAGATGGCCAGAGAACCGACAAAGGTAATAAAGGCGACGATAATTCCGGTAAAGATGACTTGCCCAATATCCTCCCAATGTTGTCCCGCCAGCGTCAGCCCTAATAAGGCTAAGGCACAAATAGCCGAGGCGAGACAGTAGAGACAGAAGGACTGAATCTCAAACACCATGATGTACATGAGATAGGCACTAAATACCCCCATGGCGACACTGCCGATCAGCAAAAATCGCCAAGTCCAATCCTCTACAGTACGACGCTGCGATTTCTTCGTCTCTGGGTTAATCAGCCAGGGGGCGACAGCAAACACTCCCATAGCCACATAAGCCAAGAACCCAAACAGGGCCAGAGGTAAACCAAAGACCACCGCATAGGGACTGGAGAGGACTTTATCGCAGCCTTCAGTGGGACAAGCGGCGGAGACATCGGCGAAGGCGGTAATCGCTAGATAGGCTGTGATGACGGCCCCTAAGGCTGCGATCGCGGCGATGATAAAGCGTGATTTTCGCTGAATCCAGGGTTGAGAGCGTTTACGCATAAATGAAAACCTATGAAAACGGAGAACTTAAAAACGACTAACTTAACAACGACTAACTTAAAAACGACGGGAAACTCTTAAAGCTGGCTGTTAGAGCGTCGTTTGAAAATGAGCCAAACTGCTGGAATGGTGATGACGATGACCACGGGAATGACCATCGCCATCGGTAAGGTTGTGACTGTGTCCCAAGATAACGATTGTGACCCACCGGGATCGGCCGGCTGTGACGCTTCTGTCTCACTGGCTGGGGCTTCAGTCGCACTCTCGCCAGCCTCGGGAACCGCGCAGCTTTCTGATGCAGCCTCCTCTTCGCTGTCTTCGGTTTTATCTGACTCATCACAAATGCCAAAATCGGCTTCTGTGGAGGCTTGAGCGATCGCCCATTGGGGTTTCCCGGCGATCGCGGAGCGTGGGGGAACCCCAATCGCCTCACTGATAATCATGCTTGTGTGGCTTGCAGCCATGTCGTTTGTACCTCCAGAAATTGGGTGTAGTGGGGAAAGTCTGGGCATCCTCAAGCTGAAAATGGACGCATGACTCAGATTCACGCTGGGCGGTTTCGTTGCGGTTTCGTGTCAATCACCTAATCTGAGGGGTCGCGTTGACCCAAAAACCACCAGAGTTCCAATCCTATTAAGCCTAAACCACCCAGGGTCACGGCGACTTTCACCCCGAGGGGTTGCTCAATCTGTTCAAACGGTTGGGATTCAGTTGAGTTGGGATCAACGTCAGAAGACCCCGGCATCGCGATCGCTCCTCCTGCTCCCAGAATAGCGACACTAATGCAGGTTATGAGGATTTTGTCAACAAGCTTCATCAAAGTAGTCCAAATAAACAACAGGGGCAAGAACAGGCAGTAGGCAGTAGGGGAGGAAGGGAAGAGGGAGAACCACGTAGGGGCAATCCCTTGTGGTTGTCCGAGGACACGGAGAAAGGGAAGCAGGTCATAACCTCTTGTCTATTGCCATCCCCTCTTGGGAGGGGTTTGGGGTGGGTTATGCCTTTTTCCCCTATCCCACCCGTTTCGTCTTACGCAATCTCAAGGCATTGGTCACCACGGACAGCGAACTCAACGCCATCGCAGCACCGGCAAAGACGGGATTGAGCAGCCAACCCACAAGGGGATAGAGAACTCCCGCTGCCAAGGGAATCCCGAGACTGTTGTAGGCAAAGGCAAAGAAGAGATTTTGACGGATATTGTTCATCGTGGCCCGGCTTAAATCAATGGCCAGGACAATTCCCCGTAAATCGCCGGAAATGAGAGTAATATCACTGGCAGAAATCGCCACATCGGTTCCGGTTCCAATGGCCATGCCCACATTGGCTTGAGCCAGTGCCGGAGCGTCATTGATGCCATCGCCGACCATGGCAACAATTTTGCCTTCTAATTGCAACTCTTTGACGCGATCGCACTTCTGATCGGGACGCACTTCGGCAAAAATACGGTCAATCCCGACTTCTTGGGCGATCGCCTCGGCCGTTTGCTGGTTATCTCCTGTCAGCATCACTACTTCTAAACCCCGACGATGGAGCTGTTTCACCGCCTCCATCGATGAGGGTTTGAGGGCATCGGCAATGCCAAATAAGCCCTCAATGTTCCCATCAATGGCTAACCAGGCGGTGGTTTTGGCCTGGTGTTGCCATTGTTGACGGCGATCGTCTAACGCCTGAGTGTCTAAGCCTAACTCGGCCATCCAACGGCTGGTTCCAATTTGCACTCGTTGCCCCTCGACGGTTCCTTCGACTCCCATTCCTTCCCGGGCCTGAAAGTCAGTAACTGAGGGAAGTGGCTGTTCGATTCCTTGGGCCTCGGCATAGTTCACCACGGCTTCGGCTAGGGGATGTTCTGATTGACGTTCCACCGCCGCCGCCAGTCGTAACCAGTCGAGTTCTCGTTCGGTTCCCCCAACGGTGACATAATCGGTCACGGTGGGTTGTCCTTGAGTCAGGGTTCCGGTTTTATCGAGGACAATGGCTTGAATCTTATGGGCGATTTCTAAACTATCGGCCCCTTTGATGAGAACGCCATGTTCGGCCCCGAGTCCGGTTCCGACCATGATTGAGGTGGGGGTGGCCAGGCCCAAGGCACAGGGACAGGCGATAATTAAAACGCTCACGGTGGTAACGGTGGCCAGGGTGAGATTGCCGGTGAAGTTGAACCAGAGGATGAAGGTCACGATGGCGATCGCAATCACGACGGGGACAAACCAACCGGTGATGCGATCGGCGATTTTCTGAATTGGGGCTTTGCTTCCCTGGGCCTCTTGCACTAAACGCACAATTTGGGCCAACACGGTATCTGTGCCAACTCGGGCGGCCCGGAAACGAAAACTCCCGGTTTTGTTGATTGTGGCCCCAATCACCTCGTCGCCAGATGCTTTCTGAACCGGGATCGACTCTCCCGTCACCATCGACTCATCAATAGTCGATTGTCCCTCTAGGATTTCTCCGTCAACCGGAATCTTCTCGCCGGGACGGACAACCACCACATCGCCAATTTCAACGGCTTCTACGGGAATATCCTGTTCCTGGCCATCTCGGATGACACGGGCCGTTTTGGCCTGCAATCCCATTAATTTACGAATGGCCTCGGACGTTTGTTTCTTAGCCCGGTTCTCTAGCAATCTCCCTAAAAGGATCAGGGTGATGATAACAACGGCAATTTCGTAGTAATAGTCGATGGGGAGTCCCTGGGCCTCGAAAAATTGGGGAAAGAAGGTGGTCCAGAGGGAGTAGGCGTAGGCGGCGATGGTTCCCACGCTGACTAGGGTGTTCATATCCGCTGTATGGCGGGTTAAGGCTTTCCAGGCACTGATGAAGATTTTGCTACCACACCACACAAACACCGGCAAACTCAACACCAGTTGCAGGATGGGGTGATGTAGCCACATGGGAAAACCGGGAATGTCTAACCCGGTCATCGCCGGAATAGCCCCAATCACGATAATGGCACTGACAACACCGCCAACGATGACTTTTTGGGTGAGTTCCCGTTGTTCGGCTTGGTTGGCGGCTTGTTCTTCGTCACTCTCTTCTAGGGGAGATGTGACGGGTTGGGCCTGATACCCAGCATCGACAACGGCCGCAATTAGACGTTCGACGTCGGTTTGTTGGCTTTGGTACTCAACGGTGGCTTGAGAGAGGGCAAAGTTGACGTTGCAAGTGGTTACCCCGGAAACTCGGGATAAGGATTTCTCAATGGTGTTCGCACAGGATGCACAACTCATCCCTTGGAGTTTCAGGTTGATGGTTTCCATGTTGGTGAGTTTGGCTGCTGATCAGGTTAGGGGTGATTCGGGTTCCCGCGATCGCACGTGGTAATAAAAGAGTAGTTTTGCTTGTTAACTGCGTGTGACACTTGACGACCCCACTCTCACGGGAGCGAACGCGCACTCTAGAACTGATGACAATCATCCCCTAAGGGTGTTCTATGAGATTTATCTTTAAGTATGACACGTTGTCATACTTAAATGCAGCAGCAACCCACTCATTTATTTAAACGTCTTTGCAAAAATAAAAAGTCACAACAACAAAGACAATTATGAACCAGAAAACCCTTGCTATCAAAGGGTTTTACTGACAATAACTGTCTTTATTTAATTGTCTGTTTTTGACTCAATCGTCTCCTTCAACTTGAGCGCGATATTCTTCAGCACTGAGAGTATCTTCGAGTTCATCCTCAGGATTATCGAGGCGAACTTTAACCAGCCAACCTTCCCCATAGGGATCAGCCGCCAATCCTTCCGGGGAGGCGAGTGCATCTTCATTGCGATCGATCACCGTCCCGGAAATGGGTGCATAGAGATCTTCGGCGGCTTTCACCGACTCAATGGAGGCAAAGGTTTCCCCTTTAGACAGGGTATCGCCCACTTCCGGCAATTCGAGAAAGACAATATCGCCCAATTCATCTAAGGCAAAGGCACTTACCCCGATGGTGGCAATTTCACCATCGAGGCGTACATACTCGTGAGAGTCCAGATATCTGAGGTCTTCGGGGTATTCAAAAGCCATAGAGCGGGTCTCGCAATTCCTTCGCTACAAATCATAGAGGAATTTCTACGCCAGAACCCTCTTCTGTCAGGATTTTTGCCGTAATTAAACGGCTACCTCCGATGGTGCCGGTTCTGAAGCGGCTTTCATTGCCTTGCGTTCCTCCTGTGCCAGATAATCTGCCAACTGGGCCTCAATCTCATCTTTGACAATTTGCCGATATTCCAGGAAATGCTCCGCTTGAGCGCAAACCGAGAGATAACTGCTAATTCCGCCAGGGTTATGGCGATACATCAGCCAGAGATTGCGCCAGAAGACAAAACGAGTCTTCCGCACCAGTCCCTGTCGCCAGCACAGGGTTAACAAGGCCCGAATCACCACCCAGGAGGTGTTTTTACGGGTGGCTTTCCCTTTATGGGGATAGGTGGCTTCGCCCAGGAAGCGAAAATGGCGATAGGTACGATTGAGAAAGACCACAGGATCATACAGTCGCCAGAAGGCGTCAATATATTCCCGAGCGATTTCTTCGAGGGGACGGGTGGGGACAAAGTTCATTAACGTGGTTTGGTTAATGTTGCCGTTGGTGGCTCGTAACCGTCCTTCTTTCTCCAAGCGGTGGGATAATGCCGTATCCGGGAGCGCCTGCAACATACTAAAGACGGCGGTGGGGATGGCGGTTTTTTCCACAAACTCAACGATGCGATCGCCGGCGCCGGATTTTTCCCCGTCAAAGCCGATAATAAAGCCAGCCATGACCCGTAATCCTGACTTGGAAATGTTGATAACCGCGTCACTGAGGGGATCGCGGGTATTCTGAAACTTTTTGGTGACCGCTAGACTCTCGGCGTCGGGGGTTTCAATCCCCAGGAAGACGGAACCGAAGTTGCAGGCCACCATCAGATCCATCAACTCCTGGTCCTGAGCCAAGTCTACTGAGGCCTCCGTGGCGAAGGAGAAGGGATAGTTATGGTCCACCATCCAGGGTTGTAAGGCTTGCAGCAGTCGCTTCACGTTGCGCTTGTTGCCGATAAAGTTGTCGTCCACCAGGAAGATACTGCGATTCCAGCCGAGTTCATGGAGGCGATCGAGTTCCGCCAGGAACTGTTCTGGGGACTTGGTGCGGGGTTTACGACCATAGAGTACGATGATGTCGCAAAACTCACATTGAAAGGGACAGCCTCGGGAGAATTGCACTGACATCTCTGAGTAGGCGTCGAAGTCCAGTAAGTCAAACCGGGGAATTGGCGTATCGGTTACCGCTGGCTTTTCCCCGTTGGAGCGGAAGACACCGTTTTTCTCACCTCGTGCGATCGCCTCAACAAACATCGGGAGCGTAATCTCCCCTTCATCCAGAATCAGATAGTCCGTGTCAACGGCTTCGAGATCTTGAGGAATCGCCGTAGGATAAGGGCCACCAACAGCAACGAGTTTCCCTCGGCGTTTCGCTTCCGTGACGAGGCTCAACATATCTTCCTTCTGGACAATCATGGCTGACATCAGCACCACATCCGCCCAGTCCCATTCGGCTTCTGTGACGTCTCGCACGTTGCGGTCCACCAGTTGATAGTCCCAGGTTTGGGGCAGAATTGCCGCCACCGTCGCCAGTCCCAGGGGAGGGAGCATGGCTTTGCGTCCAATCAGTTCCAGGGTTTTTTCAAAGGACCAGAAACTTTTGGGAAATCGGGGATAAAGCAGTAAAACACGCATGGTTGAGTCTCGATCTCCTTGGTTGGCGTCAACAACAGAGCCAAGCCTCCAAGCTTTGGCTCAAACTTCCCTGAACTATAACATTTTCAATTTGGGGTGACTCCTGGGGTCGCTTAAGGCTTGACCCATGAGCCGTTGCTGAGCAGAAGGCTCAACGGAGCCGGGGCGATCGCGGAGCGTGGGAGAACCCCAATCGCGGAGCGTGGGGAAACCCCAATCGCAGACTCACACCCCGACTCTGACCCCCTCCCCCTAACGATTGAAATAGTCTTGCAACGCCTTCACCTGGTAGGAGCCAGCCTGCAAGGTGCGAATTGCCGCTGCTGTGGCCCGCGCCCCGGAAATGGTGGTGACAATGGGGATTTTATAGGCCAACGCCATGCGGCGAATCGTACGACCTTCGGCTTGGGCATCCTCCCCAGAGGGGGTATTCACAATCAACTGAATTTGCTTATTCTTCACCGCATCCAGCACATTGGGGCGACCTTCCGAGAGTTTTAGGGTTAAGCCCACGTTCTCGACTCCCGCCGCCTTCAGGGCGGCCGCCGTTCCCATCGTCGCCAGGATCTCAAAGCCCAACTTCTGAAGTTCCAAAGCAATGGGAATCACGGTTTCCTTATCCCGGTCAATCACGGAAATAAAGGCCGTTCCCTGGCTGGGGAGGAGTTCTCCTGCTGCCAGTTCGGCTTTGGCAAAGGCTTTCCCGAAACTGTCGTCGATGCCCATGACTTCCCCGGTTGAGCGCATCTCCGGTCCGAGAATGGTGTCGGTTCCGGGGAATTTGTGGAAGGGTAACACCGCTTCTTTGACGGAGACATGGTTGGGGATGAGTTCCTGGGTGAAGTTCAATTCCGCTAAGGTTTCTCCCGCCATCACCCGAGAAGCGTATTTCGCCAGAGGAACGCCAATGGATTTGGAGACAAAGGGAACCGTTCGCGAGGCGCGGGGGTTGGCTTCGATAATATAGACCAGTTCCCCCTGCACCGCATATTGCACGTTCATTAAGCCCACTACATTGAGCCGTTGGGCCAGTTTCTCCGTCCAATCGCGGATGGTGTTGAGGGCGGCGACGGAGAGGGTTTGGCTGGGAATCGAACAGGCCGAGTCTCCCGAGTGAATCCCCGCTTGTTCGATATGTTCCATGATGCCGCCAATGACCACGGCACCGGTTTTGTCGGCGATCGCATCCACATCGACTTCGATCGCATTCTCTAGGAATTTATCAATCAGAATCGGGTGATCGGGTTCGACTTGTACGGCAAAGGTCATGTAGCGTTCGAGGTCTTCGTCGGAATAGACTACTTCCATGGCCCGTCCCCCCAGCACATAGGACGGACGCACCACCACCGGGTAACCGATGCGTTGGGCAATCTTCAGGGATTCCTTATAGCTGCGGGCTAAGCCGTTGGGGGGTTGCAGGATGTCCAATTCTCGCAGGATTTCCTCGAAGCGTTCCCGGTCTTCCGAAGCGTCAATGGAGTCGGGGGAGGTTCCCCAGATGGGGGCGTTGGCTTGGGCCAGGGGAACCGCCAGTTTGAGGGGAGTTTGCCCGCCAAACTGGATGATAATGCCTTCGGGGTTTTCGGCTTCGATGATGTTGAGGACGTCTTCTTGGGTTAATGGCTCGAAGTAGAGGCGATCGCTCGTGTCGTAGTCCGTTGAGACGGTTTCGGGGTTGGAGTTGACCATAATGGTCTCAAAGCCTTTGTCTCGCAGGGCAAAGGAGGCGTGACAGCAGCAGTAGTCAAATTCAATCCCTTGGCCAATGCGGTTCGGTCCCCCGCCGAGAATCATCACTTTGCGGCGATCGCTGGTCAGATGTTCGTTACTCTCGTCGTAGGTGGAGTAGTAGTAGGGGGTTTCTGATTCAAATTCGGCGGCACAGGTGTCCACCATTTTGTAGGCGGGAATGACGCCGAGTTGTTTGCGGTAGCTACGCACTTCGTTTTCTGTGGATTTCGTGGCAAAGGCGATTTGGCGATCGCTAAAGCCTTGTTGTTTGACCTCGCGCATTTGGCTGGCGGATAGGTCCGAGAGGGGCGATCGTTTCAACCATTTCTCGGTGGCCAGCATTTCGGCGAATTTATCCAGGAACCAGAGGTCAATCCCTGTCAGTTCATAGACTTCCTCGACGGACATCCCCAGTGTTAGGGCCTGATGCACGGTAAACATCCGTTCTGGGTTGGGTTGACGCAATCCCGCCCGCACTTGGGTTAAACTCGGCAGTTTGCCTGTTGACTGGCAACCCCAGCCCCAATGGCCTGTTTCTAGGGAGCGAAAGGCTTTCTGGAATGATTCGCAAAAGGTGCGCCCAATGGCCATGGCTTCTCCGACGGACTTCATCTGTGTGGTCAGAATCGGCTGGGTTCCGGGGAATTTCTCGAAGGCAAAGCGAGGAATTTTGGTCACCACATAGTCAATGGTGGGTTCAAAGCTGGCGGGGGTTTTCTTGGTGATGTCGTTGGGAATTTCGTCTAGGGTATAGCCCACGGCCAATTTGGCGGCAAATTTGGCGATGGGGAAGCCGGTGGCTTTACTGGCTAAGGCGGAACTGCGGGAGACGCGAGGGTTCATCTCAATCACCACTACATCGCCGTTGACGGGGTTGACGGCGAACTGGATGTTTGACCCGCCAGTTTCGACGCCAATTTCACGAATAATTTTAATGGAGGCGTCCCGCAGTCGTTGGTATTCTTTGTCGGTCAGGGTTTGGGCGGGGGCGACGGTGATGGAGTCGCCGGTGTGAACGCCCATGGGGTCAATGTTTTCAATCGAACAGATAATGACGACGTTGTCGGCGAGGTCCCGCATCACCTCTAACTCGTACTCTTTCCAGCCGATGAGGGATTTTTCGACGAGGATCTGACTCACTGGGGAGGCGTCGAGACCGCCTTGGGC
>NZ_JAWOCL010000285.1:0-40072 GCF_046483825.1 Sodalinema sp. | reverse complement strand
TGCCTTCAACAGGTTTGCATTAACCTGGGAACCGCTTTTAACAACTTCTTTGAGAAGCGGGCCAGGTATCCGCGATTTAAGTCCAAACACGGCAAACAATCCATCCAGTATCCTCAAAATGTCAAGGTGTTGGAGAACGCCTTGAAGCTACCAAAGATTGGGGAAGTTAAAGCGGTTCTTCATCGACCAATAGAGGGCAAACTCAAAACCGTTACAGTTACCAAAAATCGCTGCGACCAATATTTTGCTTCCATTCTCTTTGAAGATGGAAAACCCAATCCAGATTCATCCACCGAGGGAAAAGCCATCGGTGTAGACCTTGGATTAAATCATTTTGCTGTAACGTCCGATGGGTCTAAGTTTAACAATCCAAGATGGATGGCTAAACATAAGTGTAACCTGAAACGCAAGCAGCAAGACTTATCGAGAAAACAAAAAGGGTCTAACAACCGAAATAAAGCACGAAAGAAGGTAGCTAGGGTGCATAATAAAGTCGCACGTTGCCGGGAGGATTTCCTACACAAGCTGTCGCGTAGGATAGTCGACGAAAACCAAGTCATCTGTGTGGAAAACCTCAATGTCAAAGGTATGGTCAAGAACCCCAACCTGGCTAAGGCAATCAGCCAGGTCGGTTGGGGAATGTTTTTGACCATGCTAAAGTACAAAGCCGAGCAGGAAGGGAAGATCTACATTGAAGTTGACAGATTCTTCCCCTCTTCTAAAACCTGCAACGTTTGCTTGAATCAAATCGATAGTCTGTCACTAGATGTCAGAAATTGGACTTGTTCTCACTGTGGGACGAGTCATGATCGAGATCTCAATGCAGCCATCAACCTCAAAAAAGAGGGACTACGACTCTTGACCTGCGGGACGCGGGGCCAAGCCTATTGTCCAGATGTAAGACCTAACCGTAGAGGACGTAAGAAGTCTACGGTTGGGCAATCTGTTGGGTAGGAAGCCGCTATTGTAATCTTTGATTCAATAGCGGTAGTTCACTATTTTGCCAGGGTGTTTGGACGGGTCACAATTGCGGTGAACCCGGCTTACACGTCTCAGCAATGCTCTCGTTGTGGCACTCTCGTTAAAAAATCTTTATCCACAAGGACACAGGTTTGTCAGTGTGGATGTAAGTTAGATCGAGACCACAACGCAGCTATTAACATCCTTAACTCAGGATTGGGTACGACGGGGCACGTCGAAACCTCTGTATTTAATGCCGGCAACGCTTCTGGAGAATTAACCTCTATCTTGGCTGGCGAAAGCCGGTCAGGGTAAGTTGGCTCGCTGAAGGAAGAATCTCCGTCGCGTGATTCGCCGAGAGTGTCAAACTCTAATTCCCCAACTCCCCTGATGAATATCTAAGGATGAATTTGTCCGAGAATCAAGCGTAGGCGATCGTAGTCGTCCTTGAGCAGCAAACTTAACGTGCGTCCCGCCCGAACCAACCACTCCCGCTCCGTTTTACGAATTTGGTAAATCTCACGAACTGCTGCCGCCGTCAACGCCTCAACCGGGGCATTTCCCACCTCTAACAGCGTCCGTAGGAAGTCTAACCCCTCACTGAAGTCAATCACCTCCTCCGGCGTGCAATAGGCCACCCCTTGGTGAATCTGGGGAGGACGCGGCGGCAGATATTGATACACCTGGCCCGACTCCGGCACCACAAACCCGACGATCGCCGCCCGAAATTCCGTCTTTAACATGGCGAAAATCTGGGGTTGGCGATCGCGTAACTCCTCCAACGACATCCCCAAGGCCTGAGCGCGATGAACCGAATCAATGGGGGTGGTTGTGGCATGATACACCACCCCATAAATGGGATTCCCCGACTCCTCATCCACCGCCTTCACCCAACTGCCAAAGGGAGGCATCGTCGGGAAGCGTAACTCATCCCCATCGAGACATTGCGCCAAAAACTCCGTCGTCGCCGTCTCAATGACCTCCGCAAAGCGATCGCCGCGATCGCCCGGATTCTCGGAAAATTGGGGTAGAGGTAAACGAACCATACACTATCCTAGGGTTTGAGAGACCACAAGCGGGGCCACCACAAGCGGGGCCACCACAAGGATTTGCCCCTACTTCTTGCGTCCAGCCTTGGCGTCGACTAACTCCAACTCCGAGAGTAAAAACGTCACCGAATGATCCCAATTTCCTCCCTCAAACAAGACCGCCGCCTTACCGTCACTGACTCGTTGCACCGAGCCTTTGAAGCGGTAATAGGTGTCTTCAGGGTTAATCACTTCCACAGCCGATCCAGGCAGAATCATAAGTCCTTTGTCTTTTCGCTAATTCACCATCCCGATTTTAGCCCACCAGAGCGCCCCCGCTAGAACTTTAACCGCTGTCGGTGATTGATCACCGACTCGACTAACCCCACCGCCAGGAAATTCGTCAGCAAGGCCGATCGCCCATAACTCATCCAGGGCAGCGGAATCCCCGTCACCGGGGCTAAACCAATCGTCATACTGACATTGACGATCACCTGAAACACCAACATCGACAACACCCCCACCGCCAATAAGGAGCCAAAATTATCCTTCGCCGTTTGGGCAATAATCACCAAACGCAAACAAATCAGCCAAAAAACAAACAAGACCACGATCGCCCCGACAAACCCCCATTCCTCGCCCACCGCCGAGAAAATGAAGTCCGTATGTTGCTCCGGGATAAAACCGCCCTGGGTTTGGGTTCCCTGGCCTAAACCGCGTCCCCACAGTTCCCCCGAACCAATCGCAATGCGGGATTGAATCAAGTGATAGCCGCCGCCGAGAGGATCACGACTCGGATCGAGAAATAGCACAATCCGGTCTTTCTGATAGGGTTTGAGCAAGTCCCATAGCACCTCCCCTAAGCGTCCAGACACCAAATTGACCGTTAACGCTGCGATCGCCCCCAACCAGCGTCCCGGAATCGTCAGCCAAGCAATAACCGCCATCCCAGCCACCCAAATAAACCACACCGGCAGCAGCAAACTAAACAAGATGGCCGAAATCATCGGCGACACCAACAACAGCAACCAACCCGGATTCGCATTCGCCCAATACAGCATCCCCAAGGTAATGGCCCCAAACACCAAAGAGGTTCCTAAATCCGGTTGCAAAAAGACCAACGACCAAGGAACAGCCGCCACCGCCAAACTCTTCAACACCGTCGGGAAGTTAGCCGCCGTTCGCCCTTCCAGCATCGTCGCCAGGGTAATAATTAGCCCCAACTTGGCAAACTCCGACGGCTGGATATTAAAGCCACCAATCGTAATCCAACGTTGCGCCCCCAGGGCCGTGGTTCCTAAGACCATCACGGCAATCAGGGACAAATTCGTGATGACATAGATAATCCAAGTCCATTGAACCAGGATTTCATAGCGCCAGCGGGCAATAACCAGGGCGATGGCCACACCAATCGCGCCCGTCAGCCAATGTTGCCACCATTCGGTGTACTCCAAGGTAAGCTGGCTACTACGAATCACCAATCCGGCATAGACGGTTAAGCCAATACAAAGGATGAGTAACGTCCAGTCAATGGACTGCCAAGCTTGTAACCAATTACGGTTGACCATAGATGGATGTTAGGGGAACAGGGAACAGGGGAGAAGAAGGCAAGAGGCAAGAGGCAAGAGGCAAGAGGCAAGAGGCAAGAGGCAAGAGGCAAGAGGCAAGAGGCAAGAGGCAAGACGTAGGGGCGTACCTTTGGTCTTTGGTCGCCCTCTTCGGGCAAGAGTAAGGTGTTACGCCCCTACGCCTGGCCGTCTCCTGATGGTGTCCTAGTGAATCGTGTCCTAGTGAATCGTGTCCTAGCGATTCGAGAAGGCAGCCACCGAGACTTTGGCCGCCACTTGTTTGGCCGCGCGCATCAACTCTTGAGCCGAGGCAGACTCAGGGTGAGAGACGACAATGGGAATCCCCGCATCTCCGCCTTCTCGTAGCGGAATTTCCAAGGGAACCCGTCCCAGAAGCGGGACATTGAGTTCCGTGGCCGTTTTCTCGCCGCCACCGGAGCCGAAAATATCATACTGGCGATCGGGGAGATCCGGGGGGATAAAATAGCTCATATTCTCGATGATGCCTAAAACGGGAACCCCTAGCTGTTCAAACATTTTTAAGCCCTTGCGCGAGTCAAGCAGCGCCACGGTTTGCGGCGTCGTGACAATGACCGCCCCAGCCATAGGAACCGCTTGAGCCAGGGTGAGTTGAGCGTCGCCGGTTCCTGGGGGCATATCCACGATCAGATAATCGAGTTCCCCCCATTGCACCTGATAGAGAAATTGACGAATCACGCCATTGAGCATTGGGCCGCGCCAAATCACGGGCTGATCCTTGTCAATCAGGAAGGCCATGGACACCAGTTTAACGCCATGATTGAAGGCCGGTTCTAGGACTTCCTTGCCGTCAGCCCCTTCGCGCACCATGACTTTAGCATCGCCGAGACCGAGCATATTCGGACCATTGGGGCCATAGATATCGGCATCGAGGAGTCCGATTTTGGCGCCAGTTTGGGCTAGGGCCACGGCGATGTTGACGGCGACACTGGTTTTGCCGACGCCTCCCTTACCGCTGGAGATAGCAATGATATTTTTGACGCCATCAATGCCTTGGCGATCGGGGAGTGAGGGCTGTTTCGGGGTTTCTGCGGTCACCTCAACCTGCACCTGTTCGACGCCGGGTAGAGTTCGCACCGCTTTTTCGCAATCCTCGACAATGAACTCCCGTAGCGGACAGGCTGGAGTGGTTAACACCAGGGTAAAACTGACGACTCCACCGTCAATGGTGACCTGGCGGATCATGTTCAAGTCCACCAGACTCTTATTGAGTTCGGGATCTTGAACCGGTTGTAGGACCTTGAGTACGGCGTCAGGGGTCAGTGCATTACTTGAAGTCAAGTTCACAGATGTCTCCTCTTCTGTTTGGGTTTGCCAGATGTGTTCCAATAGGGACGGCTTTGGGGCTAGGGTTTAGCCTTGTATCGTTTTATTATTAAAACTATACATTTTTGAACAACGATGAAAATGTTCAAGACCATTCTCTATAATGCGGGATGGCCGTTCCCTCTAGCCTAGCATTGACAAGGGTTGACCCGAGATCAACGGCGAGGAGAACGGTCTAGCGCTTTGCCTCAGCCGCCCTCGCTCGCTGGGCGATCGCAGCCTTTTGTAATGTTTCGTAGCTTACTGCAACTTTTCTTAACAAAAATCATGAGTTCAACGTCAACGCCTTCCATCTCACCCCAGTCAACTCGTCCCCCAGAAGATTCCCAGTCCCGAATTAGTGCCTTTATGAAAGAGCTGCAAGATAGTATCTGTGCTGGCTTAGAACGCATTGATGGCGGCGGTCAATTTCGCGAAGATACCTGGGAACGTCCCGAAGGCGGCGGCGGGCGATCGCGGGTGATTCGTGAAGGAAACGTTTTTGAACAAGGAGGAGTCAACTTCTCAGAAGTCTTTGGCGACAAACTCCCCCCCTCAATTCTCAAACAACGGCCCGAAGCCGAAGGCCATGGATTTTACGCCACCGGAACCTCCATGGTCCTGCATCCCCGTAGCCCCTACATTCCCACCGTCCACCTCAACTATCGCTACTTTGAAGCCGGTCCCGTCTGGTGGTTTGGCGGTGGGGCCGACTTAACCCCCTACTATCCCTTCGCCGAAGACGCCGCTCACTTCCATAAAACCCTGAAAACCGCCTGCGATCGCCACCACAACGAATACTATCCCGTCTTCAAACAGTGGTGCGACGAATACTTCTACCTCAAACACCGCCAAGAAATGCGCGGCGTTGGCGGAATCTTCTTCGACTACCAAGACGGCCAAGGCCAACTCTATCGCGGTCCCGATCCCGACGGCCCCGCCGCCGAGTATAGCCAAAAACTCGGGGACATCGAACCCCGCGATTGGGAATCCCTCTTTGGCCTAGCCCAATCCTGCGGCCAGTCCTTCCTTCCCGCCTACGAACCCATCGTTGAGCGTCGTCGTGGCCTGGAGTACGGCGATCGCGAACGCAACTTCCAACTGTACCGACGGGGCCGCTACGTGGAATTTAACCTCGTCTATGATCGCGGAACCATCTTCGGCCTGCAAACCAACGGACGGACCGAATCCATCCTCATGTCCCTCCCGCCCTTAGTTCGCTGGGAATACGGCTATGAACCCGAACCCGGAACTCCCGAAGCTCAACTCTACGAGGAATTCCTCAAACCCCAAGATTGGGCCAACTCCACTGCTACGTCTGAGTCAATCTAGGTTAGGATGACACTAACTAGGGGAATCTCCGTGGGGGGTGAAGCTGAATCGTCACTAATCTGGTAGTGTATGCCAACAGGGGAGTGTTCCGAGTCCGGTTTCTCACCGCCCGTGAATCCCCATTGTTAGTAAGTGCGAGGAAGGGTCAGTGATCCACATCGAGCAGAAAACTCATACCACTCAAGACGGGACAACTGTCATCGTTCTGGCACCAGCCGGACGACTGGATATCACGACGGCTTGGCAGTTTCGCCTCAAGCTTCAGGAGTGCATTTCCAAACTCAGCCGCCATGTCGTCGTCAACCTTGGACAAGTCAATTTTATTGACAGTTCAGGGCTGACGTCTTTGGTGGCCGGAATGCGCGACGCCGACAAAGTTAAAGGTAGTTTCCGAATTTGCAATGTTCACCCAGAAGCAAAACTCGTGTTTGAAGTCACGATGATGGATTCGGTCTTCGAAATTTTTGAGACGGAAGAAGAAGCCCTAGAGGGAGTTCCCCGTAACGTTGCCAGCTAGTTTAGCCTTCCTTCCGCGCTCTCAAATCGCCCGCTTGAGTCCAAGGGCTGATCACCCCAACAGCAGCTTGAGGGATGTTATCTCCTCAGCATCGCTGCTTGGGGGCTGTCTCTTGTTGAACTGAGCGGGCGATTTCCCCCGACTCTCCCTCGATTGAGGGAGGTGGCGTGGAGAGGTTGGCCCCGAGACGAGACTCAACCCCTTGGCACACTTGGCTCTCGCTCCCATTCCTCGAAGATTGCCAGCCAACGGTTCTCACCAGCCAATCGGTCACGTTTGATACGATTTCAGCCTCCTAGACTTGGCAAATCGTCGTGAAACCGTCAAAATGTAAACTAACTTGAATCTTCCCCTAACGCCCCGTGGATAACGTTCGTACTGTCTCCGATACTAAACGAGATTTTTATAAAACTCACACTCGTCCGATCAATTCCCTGTATCGTCGTGTGGTCGAGGAAATGATGGTCGAGATGCACTTGCTCTCGGTCAATGTAGATTTTACCTATAATCCGGTCTATGCCCTCGGGGTCGTTTCAGCGTTCGATCGCTTCATGAACGGCTACCGGCCAGAGCAAGATCGCGACTCTATCTTTGCCGCACTCTGTCGGGCCACCGGCGGTGATCCTGACCAATATCATCGCGATGCGGCGATGATACGTGAAGCGGCCGCGCAGCTGTCCAAGGAGGATTTGTTGGCCATGGCCAGTGAAGCGGACTCCAGCCGCGCCGATAACGCCTTTGTGCAACAAATTCGTCAGTTTGCCGCCGGAGAAAACTTTAAGTATTGTCGTCTCCTGGCCATTGGCTTACTCAGCGCCATTGAAGCCATCGACGCTGAGTTACTCAGTCAAGACAAGCAACTCGCCGATATTCTCAACCAATTGGGGGCCAGCCTCAAGGTTCCTGACGAGAAGCTGCGTAAAGACTTGGAACTCTATCGCGGTAACTTAGAGAAAATGGAACAGGCTCAAAGCGTTATGGCTGATATCTTAGAAGCCGATCGCAAGAAGCGAGCCGAACGGGAGGCCGCCAAAGCCGAAAAAGCAGCCAAACCCGACCCATCTGAGTCGTCTGAAAAGAAGGACAACAGCACCCCAGAGAGCCAGGAATCTGAACCTAAGAGCTAGTTCAGCTTAAATTGACCCGAAAAGACCCAACCCCGAATTTGGCAGTCAAGCTGGCGCAGCCAGCGGGCAACGATATGGTTGCAGGTCTGCCAACCGGCATAGTACCGCTCATCGGGGACGAAGTATAAATCAACTTTGGGATTGTATTGAGGCGTGACCTCGGCGGCGTGATAACGTTGCTCTAATTGGTCGAGTAGCGCCCTGACCCGCGATCGCTCGACGTGCAGACGCAACCGTTGTCCCCCATCGCGGCTTCGCTGTTGACGTTGCTGCCATTGCGTCGAATCAAACGTCTGTCGTCCGAAAACGGCAGGAGTGGGATAGAGAACCGCCTGGGCCAGATTGATCAGTCGTCCCTGATTGTTGGCATAGACCGCGCGATCGCCGAAGGAGTATTCCCGCCATTCCCCCGACTCATCCGGCAACATCAAACTGTTGTGATAGAACAGGGGCGTGACCGGATAGCCAATCACCCAGACCGTCACCGGGTCATTCAGAGGCGTGGGAGGCGTAATTCGTGCCGGAATAGGAGCCAAAAGAGCAAGACTAAGAAAAAGTCCCCCAAGGACGATAAACCCGGCAATGAAGCGGTTTATCCTCAGTACCCTGGTTTTTAGGGAATTGGGGGTTGACATATTTTTGATTTTATGGTAACAGGACTGGGCGATCGCCTAAGGTTGAGTCGCCACCGCCTCCACAAGCTGATTATCCTGACGCAGATAGGCCTCAATAAAGGGGTCAAGTTCCCCATTCATCACATCATCAACCTGGGTCGTTTCTACACCCGTGCGTAAATCCTTCACCATCTGATAAGGATGGAAGACATAATTGCGGATTTGGTTCCCCCAGGCGGCTTCAACCATATCACCGCGAATCTCAGCAATCTCCTCTAACCGTTGCGACTCAGCAATCACCAGAAGTTTCGCCTTCAGTAACGCCAAGGCCTTCTCCTTATTCTGAAGCTGCGATCGCTCCTGAGTACAGCGCACCGCCAGCCCCGACGGCTTATGCAACACCCGCACCGCCGTCTCGACCTTATTCACATTCTGTCCGCCCTTACCCCCCGAGCGCGAGGTGGTAATTTCGAGATCCGTATCCGGAATATCCAGCGTCACCGAACCATCCAAAATCGGCATCACTTCCACCCCAGCAAAACTGGTTTGGCGTTTCCCATTGGCGTTAAAGGGCGAGATACGAACCAAACGATGAGTTCCCTTCTCCGACTTGAGATAACCATAGGCGTAACGGCCCCGAATCTCCAGAGTGACCGACTTAATCCCGGCTTCATCCCCTTCCGACAGTTCCATCGTCTCAACCCGATAGCCCTGTTGTTCTCCCCAACGGGTATACATCCGCAGCAACATCTGCGCCCAATCCTGAGCATCCGTACCACCGGCCCCAGCATTGATGGTCAACACCGCACCGCCTTTGTCATACTCACCCGAGAGCATCTGTTGAAACTCCCATTGTTCCAACTCCCGGTTCAAGCGCGTTAAGGTTTGCACCGCCTCAGCCATCAACCCCTCATCAAACGTATCCTCCTCATCAGCCAGCAGTTCCACCACCGTTTGAGCATTTTCCAAACTCTCAACCCAGGTGTCATACTGCTCCAGATTGGATTTGAGGTCATTGAGATCCTGCATAATCTGCTGAGCGCGATCGGCATCATCCCAGAAATCCGGCTGGGTCGCCAGTTGTTCTAAATCTTTAATTTTGGCCGTCAGTGCAGGTAGGTCAAAGATACTCCTGGGTTTTACCCAGGCGTTCCGACAACAGTTGAAGTTCCTGTTTCAATTGCGAAAGTTCCATAGAATCAGTCAACGTTCTCTCAAAAGGTCTCGATCGCCATTGTGCCATACCCCGTCAACGAGTCCGACAAGACAGGACCAAACTGATAGAATTAGGAACACCCTGTTCCCCATTCCCTGTTCCCTGTTCCCTGTTCCCTATTCCCTATTCCCTGTTCCCTGTTCCCTGTTCCCTGTTCCCCATTCCCCCTCTTGCCTCTTGCCTCTTGCCTCTTGCCTTTTATGACCTTCACCCCTGACACCCTCCGCGACGACGACGTTCTGATGCAACTGAAACTGGCTATTGATCGAGCCATCGCCCGTCAAGAAAAACATTGGGGCTATTTCCAGATTCATCGCCTCGAAGATGGGTCCATGAGCCTGGATATCCCCTCACTCCCCCAAATCCGCTGCGTCGCCAACCTCGATCGCGACATCTATAAACTCTATTGGGGACGAGCCGAAAAACCCGCCGTCTACACCCGCAAAAAGAAAAAGACCATCACCGACCCCAAAACCCGTAAAACTCAAGTGCAACGGGTCTATGAAGTCCTCTATCAACTCGATGGGCGCTCCAGTGTCCGTAAAATTAACCGGATTATGGCGCAAACCATCCGCGATCGCATCGCCGACCATGTCAGCGCCCAAGACGACCATGAACTCCAACCCCTCGTTCTCATGACCGAAGCGTTATCCTAGCCGTATCCTAGCCGTATCCTAGCCGTTTATTCTATGGTGACTCCCTCTCGGTCCAAGCCTCCGGCCAAGCCTCCGGGGCGATCGCGTTCCCCCCGGCTTCAGAACTGGGTAATCTGGTTAGATATCATCACCCTCTTTCTTTGGGGAGTGGTGATGATGCAGTATTGGCTAACCGGGAAACTGCGGATTCTCATCCATCCCGCCTACGCCTGGCTCTGTATTCTCGCCGGGATTTGCTTTTTGCTCATTGCAGCCTGGAAAGCCCTACAACTGCGATCGCGGCGAGGGAGTCCCGAAGCCCCTCAACAACATATCAGCCTCTTTCCCCCCGGCTGGAGTACCGGTCTACTGCTGGCCTCAGCCTGCATCGCCCTCGTCTTTACCCCGCGTCCCTTCGCCAGCCAAGTGGCCCTCGATCGCGGCGTCACCGACTTTCTCTCCATGACACGGGTAGAACCCGAGAGCTTCCGGGGGGCCAACAACCCCGAAGACCGCAGCATCGTCGACTGGACCCGGACCCTCAGCGTCTATCCCGAACCCGACGCTTACGCCGGAGATCCCGTCAACGTTGACGGCTTTATCGTCCATCCCCCCGACTTGGACGACAACCTAATGATTGTGGCCCGGTTCATGATTACCTGTTGCGCTGCCGACGCCTATCCCGTCGGGCTTCCCGTGCAACTTCCCCCCGGAACCTCCCGCCAAGACTTTGAACCCGATAGTTGGGTGCAAATTCGCGGGGAAATGAAGTCCGGCCGCCTTGAAGACCGCCGCCAAGTCATTATCGCCGCCGAGAGCCTAGAACCCATCCCCGAACCTGACGACCCTTACGGCTATTAACTACATAGCCTGCAAGGGAAATTCTTGCCTAACCTCAAGCTCAATCAGGCTAAATCAAGATTTGCCTTAGAGCCGCGATCGACAGTAGCCATCGACAGTAGCGATCGATAGTAGCGATCGACAGTTGATTATTCTTTCTCAACTCTCGCGATCCTAGATCGGTCAAGGAGATCGGATTTTGTGACCAATTTTACAGTGAAAAAACTATTTTTCCTGACAATAAAAATGGAGTAATGTCAGACTGGGTATAGTTTTGATGTCATCGTTTGCCCATAATCACAGCTTGACTAACCTCTGCAACAATCTGCAACAATTTGCAACAACAGATGACGAGGCTATGCCACTTAAATTTGATCATTTTATTAAGAATGATCGCCTTTTCCAGCTTTTAGAGCGAGAATTCTAAAACTCAGACCGTATCTCTACCTTTGCGAATCACTGTTTCCCTTCACGAATTGCATCCATGACTAATATCAAACAACCACGACAACAAGGCTTATACGATCCACAGCTAGAGCATGATGCCTGCGGGGTTGGGTTCATCGTGCAGATGAAGGGAGTGCGATCGCACAGCATTGTTGATCAAGCCCTAACGATCCTAGTCAACCTCGAACACCGGGGAGCCGTAGGGGCCGAACCCAACAGCGGAGATGGAGCGGGGATTCTCACCCAACTGCCCCACAACTTTCTCCAAGCGGCAGCCCAGGACCTGGGGATCACGCTTCCGGCTCCGGGCCAGTACGGCGTAGGGATGTTTTTTGCCAGCCGGGATCCGGGGATTCGCCAAAAGGGTCGAGACATCTTTGAAAAAATCGTCACAGAAGAAGGGCAAACCGTCCTCGGTTGGCGGGATGTGCCAACCGACCATAGCGATTTGGGCCAAACGGCACGGAACAGTGAGCCGTTTATCCAACAAGTGTTTATGGGTCGCAACCCCGATATTGCCGATGATTTGGGGTTCGAGCGTAAATTGTATGTGATTGGCAAGCGATCGCACCACGAAATTCATCGCTCCGGCGTCGATACATCCTGGTATTCCACCAGTGTGTCCAGCCGCACCATCGTCTATAAAGGGATGCTCACCCCGCCTCAGGTGCGCGGCTATTTCCCCGATTTGAACGATGAACGGTTTACCAGCGCCCTCGGTTTGGTGCATTCACGCTTCAGCACCAACACCTTCCCCAGTTGGGAGCGCTCTCACCCCTACCACTACATCGCCCACAACGGCGAAATCAACACCCTCCGGGGCAACATCAACTGGATGCACGCCCGCCAAAGCCTCTTCGCCTCAGAACTGTTTGGCGACAGCCTCAAAGCCATCCAGCCCATCATCGATATGGACGGCAGTGATTCCGCCATTTTTGACAACACCCTGGAACTCATGACCTTGGCGGGTCGGTCATTGCCCCACGCCATGATGATGATGATCCCCGAACCCTGGGCCGCCAATGAATCCATGAGCGATGAGCGCAAGGCCTTTTATGAATACCACGCCTGCTTGATGGAACCCTGGGATGGTCCCGCGTCCATTGCCTTCACCGATGGCACCATGATGGGGGCAGTGTTGGATCGCAACGGTTTGCGCCCCTCCCGCTACTACGTCACCCATGATGATTTGGTGATTATGGCCTCCGAAGCCGGGGTATTGCCCATTGAGCCAGAGCGAGTTGCCTTCAAGGGTCGCCTCGAACCTGGGCGAATGTTCCTGGTGGATATGGAGCAGGGGCGGATTGTGGCCGATGAAGAAATTAAACAGGACATCACCAGCGCCCACCCCTACCGGGATTGGTTAAATCAATACCGGGTGGATTTAGCCGATTTACCGGCGGCGGAACCGGCGCCTAACCTCAAATCAGACCTGTTGGCCCATCAAAAGGCCTTTGGCTACACCTTTGAGGAATTGCGGCTGTTGATCAGCCCCATGGCTCAAAATGGTGTCGAAGCGGTAGGCGCGATGGGGACGGATACCCCCTTAGCGGCCCTGTCCGATCGCCCGAAACTGCTTTACGACTATTTCCAACAACTGTTTGCCCAAGTCACCAACCCCCCCATTGATTCAATCCGAGAAGCAATTATCACCTCTGCCATCACCACCATCGGCTCCGAGGGCAACCTGCTGAAACCCGAACCCCAAAGCTGTCAACTGATCCAACTCCCCACCCCCATTCTCACCAATGCGGAACTGGCTCAGTTAAAAGGGGTGAATCTGCGAGGGTTCCAATCCCAAACCCTACCGATTTTGTTTGAGGCCAGTCAAGGGGTGGACGGGTTGCAGACCGCGTTAGAGACTCTGTTTACTGCCGCCGATGAGGCGATCGCCGCTGGTAAAAATATCCTCATTTTGAGCGATCGCGGTCTAGATCAGAGCCATGCCCCGATTCCCGCCCTGTTAGCCGTGTCGGGCCTGCACCACCACCTCATCCGCAATGGAACCCGCACCCGCGTCGGCCTAGTCCTCGAATCCGGCGAACCCCGCGAAGTGCATCATTTTGCAGTGCTGTTGGGCTATGGTTGCGGTGCCATTAACCCCTATGTGGCCTTTGAAAGCATTGAAACCCTGATTCAGGACGGATTGCTGAAAGGGATAGACGCTAAAACAGCGCTGAAAAACTACGTCAAAGCGGCTACCAAGGGCGTGATTAAAATCGGCTCAAAAATTGGCATCTCCACGATCCAAAGCTATCGCGGGGCGCAAATTTTCGAGGCCATCGGCCTGCACCACAGCGTCGTGGATACCTATTTCTCCTGGACTGCTTCTCGCTTGGAAGGGATCGATTTGGGCGTGATTGCCGCTGAAGCCCTGCAACGTCACCATGCGGGCTTTCGCGATCGCCCCGATGCAACTCCAACCCTGGATGTCGGGGGTGAATACCAATGGCGCAAGGATGGTGAAGAACATTTACTGGCCCCAGAAACCATCCATCTGCTACAACAAGCCGCGCGAGACGGGGACTATGAGCGGTATCGCCAATATGCAGCCCTGGTGAATGACCAAGGCAAAAAACAATTCCGCCTACGGGATCTGCTGACCTTTAAAGAGCGCGAACCCATCCCCCTCGATGAAGTCGAACCCATTGAGGCGATCATGAAGCGGTTTAAAACCGGGGCGATGAGCTATGGTTCTATTTCTAAAGAAACCCATGAAGCCTTGGCGATCGCCATGAACCGCATCGGCGGCAAATCCAATACCGGGGAAGGGGGCGAAGATCCCGAACGGTACACCTGGACCAATGAGCAGGGAGATTCTAAAAACAGTGCCATTAAACAGGTGGCCTCCGGTCGCTTTGGTGTCACCAGTTTGTACCTGTCCCAAGCCAAGGAAATTCAAATCAAAATGGCTCAGGGGGCAAAACCCGGTGAAGGCGGCCAATTGCCCGGTCTCAAGGTCTATCCCTGGATCGCCAAGGTGCGCCATTCCACCCCTGGCGTGGGCTTAATTTCCCCACCACCCCACCATGACATCTATTCGATTGAAGATCTCGCCGAACTAATCCACGACCTCAAAAACGCCAACCGGGAGGCCCGGATCAGTGTCAAACTCGTGTCCGAGGTGGGCGTGGGAACCATCGCCGCTGGGGTCGCCAAAGCCCATGCCGATGTCGTGTTAGTGTCCGGCTTTGACGGGGGAACCGGCGCTTCGCCCCAAACCTCGATTAAACACGCCGGTTTGCCCTGGGAATTGGGGTTAGCCGAAACCCATCAAACCCTAGTTCTGAATAACCTCCGCAGTCGCATTGCCGTAGAAACCGATGGGCAAATGAAAACCGGGCGGGATGTGGCGATCGCCACCCTCCTCGGCGCCGAAGAATACGGCTTTTCCACCGCACCCCTAGTCAGTTTAGGCTGCATCATGATGCGGGTCTGCCATAAAAACACCTGTCCCGTCGGAGTCGCCACCCAAAACCCCGAACTGCGTAAACATTTCAGCGGCGATCCCCAGTACACCGTTAACTTCATGACCTTTGTGGCCATGGAATTACGGGAGATCATGGCCCAGTTAGGCTTCCGCACCATCAATGAAATGGTCGGCCGCACCGATGTCCTCGAGCAAAAACAGGCTGTGGATCATTGGAAAGCTAAGGGCATTGACCTGAGCAAAATTCTCCATCAGCCAGAGGTGGGGCCAGAGGTGGGCCGCTATGCACAGATTCCCCAGGATCACGGTTTGGCGAAATCCTTAGATATGACAACCCTATTGGATCTGTGCCAACCGGCCCTTGAGCGGGGAGAAGCGGTCAAAGCCACCTTACCCATCTGCAACATTAACCGCGTCGTCGGGACTATTCTCGGCAACGAGATCAGCAAACGCTACTGGGACGGCCTCCCCGATGGCACCATTCATCTCCATTTCCAAGGCACAGCCGGGCAGAGTTTTGGGGCCTTCGTTCCCAAAGGGGTCACCCTGGAACTCGAAGGGGATGCCAATGATTATCTGGGCAAGGGCTTGAGCGGCGGCAAAATCATCCTCTATCCCCCGAAAAAGTCCACCTTTGTCCCAGCGGAGAATATCATCGCCGGTAATGTGGCCTTCTACGGAGCCACCAGTGGCGAGGCCTATATTCGCGGCGTTGTGGGTGAGCGGTTCTGTGTGCGCAATTCCGGCGTTCGTGCGGTGGTCGAGGCGATCGGCGATCACGGTTGCGAATACATGACCGGCGGCAAAGTGGTGATTCTCGGCCGCACGGGCCGCAACTTTGCGGCGGGGATGAGTGGCGGCGTAGCCTATATCCTCGATGAGGCGGGAGATTTTGCCACCCGTTGCAACCGGGAAATGGTGGATCTCGAAGCCCTCGAAGACCCAGAAGAAATCCGTGAGGTGCGGGAGATGATCGCCAAACACGCAGACTATACCGGCAGTGATAAGGCTGAAGAGGTTTTGGCGAATTGGGATAGTATGATCCCCACCTTCATCAAGGTGATGCCCCGGGATTACAAGCGGGTTCTGCAACATATCCAAAATGCCTTGGCCAACGGCTTGAGTGGCGATGATGCCCTATCAGCGGCGTTTGAAGAAAATGCCCGTGATATTTCCCGGATTGGGGGAAGTTAGAAAGCAAGTTCCGATGCTCTAGGGCGCAACCATTGCGCCCCTACGTTCTATTCGTTCACGTCTAAAAAACAATGGGAAAACCAACTGGCTTCATGGAATATCTGCGTGAGGTGGCCGAAGATGTGGCCCCGAGCGATCGCATTCACAATTGGGATGAATTTCATCTGCCTATGGCGGAGGAAGCGCTCCGGGATCAGGGGGCGCGGTGTATGGATTGTGGTACCCCCTTTTGCCATACGGGGATTGAAATTAGCCGTATGGCCAGCGGTTGCCCGATTAATAATCTGATTCCAGAATGGAATGATTTGGTCTATCGGGGTCTCTGGTCGGAGGCTCTCGATCGCCTCCATAAAACCAATAATTTCCCCGAATTTACCGGCCGGGTTTGCCCTGCACCCTGTGAAGGAGCCTGTGTTTTGGGGATTACCAGTCCGCCGGTGACGATTAAAAGTATTGAAAACGCCATTGCGGAAAAGGGTTGGGAATCGGGCTGGATTACCCCCACGCCTCCCAGTCAACGGACCGGCAAAAAGGTGGCGATTGTCGGCTCTGGCCCGGCGGGGTTAGCGGCGGCGGATCAACTCAACCAGGCGGGCCATTGGGTGACGGTGTATGAACGGGCCGATCGCCCCGGTGGCCTATTGATGTACGGTATCCCCAATATGAAGCTGGATAAACAGGGGGTGGTGATGCGCCGCCTCGATGTGTTGGAAGCCGAAGGGATCACCTTTGTGTGCAATACGGAGGTGGGCAAAGATCTCCCGGCCCAGCAATTGCTTAATGAATTTGATGCGGTGATTCTCTGCACCGGCGCCACCAAACCCCGAGACTTGCCCATTGAAGGCCGAGACTTGCAGGGGATTCACTTCGCCATGGAATTTCTCACCGGCAACACCCGCACTTTGCTAGAAGGGGAAAACACCCGTGATTTCATCTCAGCGGCGGGTAAGGATGTGGTGATCATCGGCGGTGGCGATACGGGAACCGATTGTGTCGGCACATCGCTCCGCCAGGGTTGCAATAGCGTCACTCAATTAGAAATTATGCCCCGGCCGCCGGAAACCCGCGCCGCCAATAACCCCTGGCCTGAATGGCCGAAAATCTACCGCATGGACTACGGCCAGGAGGAAGCGGCGGCCAAGTTTGGGGCTGATCCTCGCGCCTATGTGCGCACCGCAACTAAGTTTGAGGGGGATGAGCAGGGCCAGCTTAAAGCCGTGCATACTGTCGAAGTGAATTGGCTAAAAGATGACCAAGGCCGGTTTATTCCCCAGCACGTAGCCGGGACAGAAAAGGTGTTGCCGGCCCAGTTGGTGCTATTAGCCATGGGCTTTTTGGGACCAGAGCAGCCGTTGCTCGATGCCCTGGGTTTAGATCGTGATGCCCGCAGCAATGTCAAGGCAGACCATGGGGAGTATCAAACCAGTTTGCCCAATGTATTTGCGGCGGGAGATTGTCGTCGCGGTCAAAGTTTGGTGGTTTGGGCGATTAATGAGGGGCGAGGGGTAGCCCAGGCCTGCGATCGCTTCCTCATGGGCAGCAGCGACCTCCCCTAGGGTTAATTTTTTGAAGGAAGATCTCGTGTCATGGCTCTGCCATGGCTGCTCACGGCTCCTGACACGCGCAAAGCGTCCCCGCTCGGGGTAGAATGGCTTGGATTAACGTATATCGATAACCCAGTTCGGACTCCCGTTGCAATGGCAGAAACCCTATTTTTCAACGCCTTAAAGGAAGCCATCGACGAAGAAATGGCTCGTGATGAGACTGTTTTCGTCCTCGGTGAAGATGTCGGTCACTATGGTGGCTCCTATAAAGTGACCAAAGATCTCTACGACAAATATGGTGAGCTGCGCTTGCTAGATACCCCCATCGCCGAAAATAGTTTTACGGGTATGGCCGTCGGCGCCGCCATTACGGGCCTGCGTCCCATCATCGAAGGGATGAATATGGGGTTTCTCCTGCTGGCCTTTAACCAGATTGCCAACAATGCGGGGATGTTGCGCTATACCTCCGGCGGCAACTTTACCATTCCCATGGTGATTCGCGGCCCCGGTGGGGTCGGACGCCAGCTTGGGGCGGAACATTCTCAACGGCTCGAAGCCTATTTTCAGGCGGTTCCGGGGCTAAAAATTGTGGCCTGTTCGACCCCCTACAATGCCAAAGGCCTACTCAAAGCCGCCATTCGTGACAACAACCCGGTCTTGTTCTTTGAGCATGTGCTGCTCTATAACCTCAAAGAAGACCTCCCCGATGGGGATTACATTGTTCCCCTCGATAAAGCGGAAGTGGTGCGCCCTGGAGCACAAGTGACCCTGTTGACCTACTCACGGATGCGTCATCATTGTGTCCAAGCCGCGAAAACTCTTGAAAAAGAAGGGTTTGACCCAGAAATCATCGACTTGATTTCCCTCAAACCCTATGACTTAGACACCATCGGTGCGTCCATTCGCAAAACTCACCGCGTCATCGTGGTTGAGGAATGTATGAAAACCGGCGGGGTTGGGGCTGAAATTACGGCCAGCATCAATGATCATTTCTTTGATGAACTCGATGCACCGGTGTTGCGCCTATCTTCTCAGGATATCCCCACGCCCTACAACGGAACCCTTGAACGCTTGACCATTGTTCAACCTCATCAAATCGTTGAGGCGGTTAAGAAAATGGTGGCGTTGCAAGTGTAACGTTTAACAAAGAAAACTTGCGGTTCTTCTAACTCTGTGCTATGCGTCGTCAACAATCGCTGCTGATTCTGATTTTTGTTCTCTTGGTGAGTGCGATCGCCATTCTGGTTCAAGTTCCCCTCCAGTTGGGGTTGGACTTAGAAGGGGGATCTCAGTTGACCATTGAAGCACAGCCAACCGAAGAAATCCCGGTCATCAGCGATCGCGACCTAGAAGCGGTCTTGGTGGTCGTGCGTAACCGGGTCGATGGCCTCGGGGTCAGTGAACCCCTGGTGCAGACCGTCGGGGAAAATCGCATTTCCGTTCAGCTTCCCGGTGTCAGTGACCCGGCTCAAGCTGAACGGGTGTTGGGGGGAACCGCACAACTGGAATTTCGTGAACAGGTCAGTGACCCCGAAGTGGAGGCTCAGCTTCAGGTGCGCCAGGAAGAACTGCTGGAGTTACTGCAAGAACAAGAACGGTTAACTGGAGAAGGGAGAGAAGCGGAACTGGCCGCCAACCAACAGGCCATCGCCGCCAAAGAAGAGCAAATTGAGGCGTTAACCAATCAGCTCTATCGTGGTGTGGGACTGACGGGGAAAAACCTCGAAGATGCCAATGTCACCTCAACGCGCATTGATGGCGTCTGGAGCGTCGTTATTGATTTTGACCGAGAAGGGGGCGAGAAATTTGCCCAACTGACGCGCAACATTGCCGGAACGGGACGACGGTTAGGGATTTTCCTCGATGACGAACTAATTAGCGCTCCTGGAGTGGGTGCAGAATACGCCGAGACGGGAATTAGTGGCGGCGGCGCTCGCATTGACGGCCAATTTAGTCTTGAAGAGGCGAATACCTTGGCCACTCAGTTACGAGCCGGGGCCTTACCGGTTCCCGTGGAAATCGTCGAAAACCGCACCGTCGGGGCGACCCTGGGACAAGATAGTATTCGTCGCAGTATTTATGCTGGGGTGGGCGGACTGGTGCTGGTGTTAGTGTTTATGGTGGTTTATTATCGCCTGCCGGGGGCGATCGCCAACCTCTCGTTGACCATCTACGCCATCCTCACCCTAGCCTGTTATGCGCTGCTCGGAGTGACCCTAACTCTACCGGGGATTGCGGGGTTTATCCTCAGTATTGGTATGGCCGTCGATGCCAACGTACTCATTTTTGAGCGTACTCGTGAAGAACTGCGAGGCGGAAAAACCCTCTATCGCTCCGTCGAGTCTGGGTTTTATCGGGCCTTCTCCAGTATTTTAGACAGTAACGTCACCACCCTGATTGCCTGTTTAGCCCTGTTTTGGTTCGGAGCGGGTTTAGTCAAAGGCTTTGCGGTCACCCTGGCCATTGGTGTTGGCGTTAGTATGTTTACCGCCATTACCTGTAGCCGTAGCCTCATGTTCTATGTGCTAACTCTACCGAACCTGAAAAAACCTGAGTTTTTCTGTCCTAATCTGACGCCACAACTGGCTAAACGTTAACGCCCTTTTTGGGATACAAGACAGACGAAATAGGACGAATTTAAACGTTTAGACACCTAAGAATCGGCGGTTACATCATTCTAGTCCGTCAAATCTAAACTGTCAGCCATCACCGTTCACCTCTCCTGACCTCCAAGCCCCCATCGACACGATGAAACTGAGCGTAACCCGACAACGAAGCCTCTGGTGGGCGATTTCCATCGCTTTCGCCGTGATCAGTACCCTGGCCATGGGACTGTCGATCGCCCGGTTTGGGGCGCCGTTACCCCTGGGGTTAGACTTCACAGGAGGGACTCGCCTACAACTGGAGCGAGACTGCACCATCGCCAACACCTGCGATGGCCCCATTGATGTCACGGCCGCTCGTCAAATCCTAGCCGAGCAAGGCTTAGGAACCAACGTGCAGGAGTTTGGCGAAAACGAACAGGGGTTAGTGGTACGCACCACCGATTTAGACGTGGAGGCGCGATCGCAGCTCGAAGCCGCCCTAGAAGAAGAATTGGGAACCTTTGACCCCGAGAAAACCCAAATTGATACCGTAGGGCCAACCGTAGGACGACGTTTGCTGCGATCGGGGCTACTGTCCCTCATCGTCGCCAGTTTGGGCATTGTCGGCTATCTCACCATTCGCTTTCAGCTCGATTACGCCCTGTTTGCGATCGTCGCTCTATTTCATGACGTTTGGATTACCGTGGGCCTGTTTGCCCTATTCGGTCTGGCGACCAACTTTGAAGCCGATAGCCTCTTTATTGTGGCACTGCTGACCATCGTCGGCTTTTCCGTCAACGATACCGTCGTCATCTACGATCGCGTCCGCGAAACCCTGAAATTCAACCCAGACAGCGACATTAACGACATCGTCGATGATGCCGTTAACCAAACCCTCACCCGTTCAATTAATACCACCGCGACCACCGTTCTGCCCCTACTAGCCATCTTCATTTTTGGCGGCGAAACCCTCAAATACTTTGCCCTGACGCTGATAGTGGGCTTCGTCCTCGGGGCCTACTCCAGTATCTTTATCGCCACCGCCGCCCTAGCACTATGGCGGGAAAAACATCCCCAAGCGGCGGGTCTTGCTACGGGAGAGGAGAGTCGCGAGGAGAGTCGTGAGGAGAGTGGCGAGAGTGATAACAGCACAAGAGCCTCCCTCGACGAGTCCTCATCGGGATAATGGAGACAATCCCGACAATCGAGGCAATAATCAGAATACGGGGTGTTTTAGATTAACGTAAACCTGTGATGTCAGACCCCCAAGCGTCCACCTTTCAACAACAACTCCAACGTCTGCATCGCCTAACCGTAGTTGCTCGTTGGTTGCTGGTCATCGTCCTTTGGCTCAGCGTTGGCCTGATCAGCCTCTGGACCTTACGCCCCGAGATTGCCCTATGGCTCGATCACTTTACCTGGGTGGCTCTGTGGTACGCCTTTCGTCACTATCCTTGGGCCGCCTTAGGTGTAGGAGTCTGTGTCGGCTCGACGGTCTCCGTGCTAGTCTGGCAAAGCCGCAATATCATTTGGGGGATGCCGAATCCAGAACGTCGTCGCCTCGAACATCAACTGTGGCGGATTCGTGCCAATGGGGCGAAACATCCCCTTTGGAAATGGGTCGTCGCCGGCGACCAGGATTCAGACTCCTCGAAAAAGTAAACATCAGGACGTTAATATGAAATCCATATAGGTGTTATGGTCGCCTCGATCAGTCTGGCGGGGATGTAGCCCGACACCTGACTTCCTTTAGCGTTTTTGAACATGGCACCTCGCGCCCTGAGAAACGTCAAGTTTCCCAAATCTCTACCTGCGCTTATGTTCGGTCCGACCTCCTTTCGCCGCATTTTGCTGTCGCGAATTCTCCTCCTCAGCGTCCCCGTGTTGCTGATTGGACAATATGTGACCTACCGCAAAGCGCGATCGAGCTTACTCGAAACAGCTCGTCAGAACCTGACCGAAAGTGCCATCCGTAAAGGAAATCGCATTGAAGAGCGATCGAACTCCCTGAAAACTCAATTGCGTCTAGCCAGTGAAACGGCGGCCCTGGAGTCCGGGTCTGTCCCCAGAATACAGGCCTTTCTGGACAACTTCCGCGAACAACTCCCCGATACCGTGACCTGTCTGGAAGTGACGGACTTAGAAACTCAGACGGCCATCGCCCAAACCTGTAATGACCAAATTTTTAGCCCCCCTCCGCCCACCTGGTGGCCTGAATCCGAAACAAGTTTAAATCGGACTCTATTTATAACAGCCGACATTGCTGAGAACGTCAATTCTGCCCCCGTGGCCACTTCGAACACCCTCAAACCCCGAAGAACCGAAATTACCTTAAGTGCGCCCATTTATCCTGAAGAGGCGACTCGTCCGCGCTACGCCATCAGTCTGCGATCAGTGTTGGAGCAACTCGACGAACCTGGGGAGCGCGCCGGCTCCCTAACGGGGGAAACCGTCGTGATTGATAACCAGGGCGTGATCCTAGAACATCCCAGGCCCCAATTAGTGGGTAGCAACATCGAGAGCCAACCCAATTTTGAACGGATGCAAAGTCTGGTCAACAGCGCCCTGGTGGGGAATCAGAATTTTCAACATCTACTCTCGTTTACTGGCCCCGAAAAGGAACTGCTCAGTGGCTATACCGCCATTGACTCACCCATCTCCTCGGTGGATGACGAGGACGAGGACAGGCGCTGGGTTGTCCTGGCCGTGACTCCCCTCGATAACGCCTTGGCCGGACTAGAACCGATCCGTCAGGTTATGTTTAATTTAGTTCTCGGACTCTTAGCGGCGAACCTGATTGCCACACTCTACCTGGCCCAAGACTTAGCCCGTCCCGTGGAAAAATTGGGGGAATATGCTCGCAATATCGAGTGCAACACCGCCTCAGATCCCATGCCCGCTAAATTCTTTATTCAGGAGTTTAACCAACTCTCAAAAGCCTTAAATCGGGCGATCGAACGTTTAAAAACCTGGGCGCAGGAACTCGAAGATGCCTGGACGGAATCGAAAAACGCCAACCGCCTCAAAAGTGAATTTTTGGCCACCATCTCCCATGAACTGCGGACTCCCCTCAATGGCATTATCGGCAGTTTGCGGCTGGTTCGGGATGGCTTTTGTGATGATGAAGCCGAAGAACAGGAATTTTTACAACGGGCCGATGATGCCGCCGTTCACTTGTTGGGGATTATCAATGATATTTTGGATATCTCGAAAATTGAGGCCGGAACCCTCTCGGTGGTCATTGAATCGGTGGATTTGATGAAGTTGATCGCCGAGGCGATGGAGTTAAATCAAGCCGCCGCGCGGGATAAGGGGCTAGTCTTATCGACCCAGGTGGCGGCAGAAACCCCGATTTGGGTACGGGCTGATGCCGCTAAACTGAAACAGGTGTTGCTCAATGCGATCGGCAATGCCGTCAAGTTTACGGAAACCGGCGAGATTTCGGTTCAGGTTCGGGTGGAAACGGGAACCTCTGACGTTAGTATGGCCCAGTATGGAACTCAATATGTTGTGGTTGACATCATTGATACGGGCATTGGCGTCGATCCAGCGGATTTCGAGAAGTTATTTAAACCCTTCGTTATGGTTGACGGTTCGAAAACCCGCCGCTTTGGTGGCACTGGCCTTGGTTTGGCCATTTCACGAAACTTAATGGATATGATGAATGGTTCGATTCGTCTCGATAGTGCTGGCGTCGGTTCGGGAACTACGGTAACCCTTGAGTTGCCCATGGCTCAGAAAAATGTATCGTTAGAGAAGACCTCCACCTTGGCTGAGGCTGACTCTGACTCAGATTTGAGATGATAATAGAGGCTGTGAGGGTTTCACAGTCTCACTCAGCCGGTTTCCCTTATGAAGACACTCCAATTTTTGACTCGGCGCATTGAGCGTAAGTTGCACCACTGGCGTGATGGCGGCAGGCAAGACGATTCGATGACTCGACACTCATCGGTTAATCCTCGAAGTTCTTCAGGGGCAGCCGCTCTGTCGGGGAATTCGCCTCGTCGGGGAAATGTGTCAGGGCCGGTGTCTACGGTGGTGGCTGTTTTGTGTTTAACCGGGGCCTTGGGGCAGCGCTTTTATAATCAACCCAAACTCGATGTGGGCAGCCGTGCGCCGCAAACACTGGTTGCTCCGCGATCGGATCGGGTTGAAGATCGCAAAACGACGGAGGAACGTCGCCGCAGCGCTCGCTTAGGGGCTTCTCCGGTGTTGATGGGAGATCCCACGATTAATCAGCGCGTTTTGAGTGAGGTGAAACGTTATCTTGAGCAGGGAAATCGTCTCCGAGAAGCGGTGGGAGAGTTCCCTTATGTGGATACGGGGCTGCTCTCTGAGGAGGTACAACGCTATCTTCGCAATGCGTCGAGTTGGGAATGGCGCGCGATTCAATGGACGTTGTCACGGCGACTTGAGGAGACGGTTGACACGACAGTTGAGGCCACTGAGGAACCTTTGTCGGAGTTGGAGGCGGAGGCGGCTGAGGAGGTGGTGGTGGAGACTCGCCACGAACAGATGTTACAGGCCAGTCGCCTGGGGGCGGTGAATGGAGCTTCTCAGGTGCTGTCGGATCTGTTGCAGAGTCAGACGAGTCCGATGAATCAGGCGATCGAACAACTGGTTGTTGGCTCTCAACAGTTGGATGAGGATGGTGTTGAGGCGTTGATTACGGCTATTGAGACGGCTCGGGAGCAGTATGCTCAAGCGCTGGAGCAGTTATCTGAGGTGTCGTATCCCAATGGCCAGCCGGTGTATACGAATACTCTACTCAATTTGTCGGCGGAAGATTGGCAGCAAACCCGCAACACCACGTTACAGGTGGGACGACAAATGTTGGCTCAGGGAATTGCGCCTGGGGTTCCGCCGACGATGTTGCAGGATTCGGTGGAGATGCAACTGTCGTTGGCGCTCCCGGATGCCCAGATTCGTCATTTGATGAGTACTCTGTTGATGAACGCCCTGGAGGCGAATTTGGTGACGGACCCCGATCGCACTCGGGAACGGGCTGAGTTGGCGGCTCAGGCTCAGGAACCGGTCTATGTGTCGGTCGAGGCGGGGGATGTGATTGTTGAAGCCAATGAGGTGATTAGTCAGCGTCAGTTTGTGCTGCTGGATCATTTTGATTTGGTGCGCCGAGATCCGGTGAATTGGATTGGCTGGATGGCGTTTGGGGGGACGGTGTTTGTGGCGGTGTCTCTCTATGGGGTTGTTGAACGACGTGTCCATCCGAAAATTGGTAATGGCGATCGCCTCCTGATTCTCTTATTAAGTCTCAGTGCGCCGGTGATGGTTCTGTTTGGTGTGCCGACGACGAGTTTCCCGGCCATTGGTTTGGCGGTGGGCAGTTTTTATGGCTCCTGGATGGGGGTGACGGTGGTGGCCCTGTTGAGTCTGATTATGCCCATTGGCTTGGAGATTGAGTTGGGCTATCTCATGGCTGGGGCCATTAGTGGCGCCATTGGTGGGGTGATGGCGGGACGGCTGCGATCGCGCGAGGAATTGGCGCTGTTAGGGGTAGGAGTCGGCTTCGCTCAAGGGGCCAGCTTCTTCCTCATCACGGTAACAAGTCTGCTGTTACAGGGAACCACTGGACCGTTATGGTCGTTGTTACTCGAAACGGCTCTGTGGCAAGGACTCTGGGGGGTTGGCTGGAGTATTGTTGTCCTGGGGGTCAGTCCCTATCTGGAACATCTGTTTGATTTGGTCACCCCGATTCGCTTGGCGGAACTGTCTAATCCTAATCGGCCGTTGCTCAAACGCCTGGCGGCGGAAGCGCCGGGAACGTTCCAACATACGTTATTTGTGGCGACGTTAGCTGAGTCTGCGGCGAAAGCCCTCGGCTGTAATGTGGAGTTGGTGCGAGCCGGGACTCTCTATCATGATATTGGTAAGATGCACGACCCTCAGGGATTTGTGGAAAATCAGATGGGGGGTCCCAATAAGCACGATCGCATCAATGATCCCTGGAAAAGTGCCGCGATTATTAAAAAGCACGTGACGCAAGGATTAGTTATGGCTCGCAAAAGCCGGCTTCCTAAAGCGATTCAGGCCTTTATCCCGGAACATCAAGGGACGATGTTAATTGCCTATTTTTACTATCAGGCAAAACATAGTAATCGTCGCGAGGTCAAGGATGCCGATTTCCGTTACGATGGCCCGATTCCTCAGTCGAGAGAAACGGGGATTGTCATGTTAGCAGATTCCTGTGAAGCGGCGCTGCGATCGCTCAAAGATGCCACCCCCGATGATGCGCTTTCCATGGTGAATAAAATTCTCCGCGCTCGCTGGCAGGATAATCAGTTGGTTGACTCCGGCTTAACTCGCGCAGAAATGGGAAAAATTGCCGAGATTTTTGTGCAAGTTTGGCAACAGTTTAATCACAAACGCATTGCCTATCCGAAAGCCGTTTTATCGAACAAGTAACCCCATCCCTTAAGCCTCATTGGGCTGGGTTAACACTTCGAGAATATACTCGCCTTGGTTGACGGAGGCGTTACTAGAGAGGTCATAAACCAGTCCCGATTCTTCGGCGTGACAGTTGAGGAGTTGGGGCAGATTCCCCTCTCGGTTGAAGACGAGAAGTTGATAGAGGAGTTGTTCAGCCTGAATCCAGGTTCCTAACATGACACGGGATTGAATCACACCTCCTTGTTTGGCATAGTATTTTTGCGTTTTGCTTTTGGGGAAAAATTGCACGGTTTTCGAGGCGGTTTGAATGAGAGGAAACCGTTGAATATCTAACATCCCTTTGCTGACTAGGTAATTTTTAACGCCTCGAACGCCGCGATAGACGGAATCGGGATTAATTTGCATTCCAGACCCGAGTTCTAGGGTCCAAGCTTCTAAGTCAAATTTGACAACTTTTCCTGATTTTTCTAACTGTTTTTCTAGGCTTAGCCAGGGTTTCATGAATGCTTCATCAAAAGCATCCCCGTCATAGCGATCAAGAAGGATGGCGGTGTTAAGCAAAAAGTATTTAGCGCTGGCTTCTCGCCCCTGAAAACAGTAAAGATAATCAAAGGATTGATTGGTACTGCTATGTAAATCTAACACATAGTTGGCGTCTAAACATAAGGATTGAAGCTGGTAGCGATAGTGGTCTTCAAAGGGAAGTCCCGACGCTCTATTTTCTGCCTGTTTGAGTTCCTCGAAGCGACTTCTGAGTTGCTGGAAAAAGTTTTTTTGGATTTGTTTGGAGTTGAGGTGAAGTTGGGTTTTAGCAAATTCCGCAATTGAGGACTGATTCTGATTCTCTAGGTCTTTTTCATAATCCCAAAAAATTCGATTCCAATCGGTTCCTGTATAGGGATTATAGCGACCGCTGGCGTAGTGGTGCGATCGCTGATTGGTGGCGATAGGATTACAGGTGGGAACCAGCCAAATCTCTCCCCGGAGCTGGGAGGCGTCTAGGTCACTCAGAAACTGAATTAGCTGATAAATAACGGCATTTCCTGACAGTTCTGCCCCATGTAAGTTGGCTTGCAAATAGGCTTTTTTTCCCGGAGTCGCGCCGCGAAATTTATAAACCTGAATGGCCAGAGTATCTCCTGAGGCCAGATGCGCGATGTCAACAGAATCGATATCAGGAATCATAGGGCAAGTTGGGAATAGCCATGGCGATCGCCGTTAAGCCTCGCTTGGGTTCAATTTTATCATTGCCCAAGTCGTATAAGTTCCGATGGGACTCCAGAGCAGATAGGGCAACAGTAGTAGTGTAGCCGTCAGGGACCGGGGTTGGATGGCGATCGCCAACAGAAGCGCCAACACAAAACCCGTGGCCCCAATGAGGGTTCCGGCCCGCAAACTCTCTAGGCGACACATAATCGGAGTGTAAGACAGGGTCACCACTTCCAAAACCAAGTAGTATCCCAGCAATAGCCAGCGATTGAGAGAGTCTGGGGTCTGATTCCACACCAAAACAGCCGACCAGCCCACACCAATAAAAACAATCGTCCAAATCAGGGGAATTAAGCGCTCAAAAGTTAACCACTGAGGCCGTTGGAGACGATTAAACCAACGCAGACCACCCGCCGATAACAGGCGGTTGCAGCCGACGCCTAGCACAATCATGACCAGAGGAATCGTGAGCCAGGTAGGAAGTGACATCAATCGCAATCAATAATGAAGAAGTTAACAGGCGATCGCACCGTTGCTGGCGCTGTAACTCAATGACATCTCAATCTTATGTCCTTAACGGGGGGCCATTGCCAAGCGTCACTAGCCAGTTTTATTACCATAATTTCTCAAAAAAAGCAACAATATTTAATAAGATTAAATATAAATTTAGGGAAAGTCAGGGTCAAGGGCAGGACAAGCCGTCAAATTGCCCCAATCCCGAGCTGGTTTCGTTGCAAATTATTACAATCTGTTTCATTCCGTCACAACTTCAGGGAACTCCCGTTCACAGATCCGAGTGCCGTGCTAGGATTCACCATCAGATAGACGTAAGCGATGTATAGGAGAAGAACTTTGGGCATTCGGGTTGCTGTTGTTGGTTCTGGACCGGCTGGATCATCTGCCGCCGAAACGTTGGCAAAGGCAGGCATCGAAACCTACTTGTTTGAGCGCAAGTTGGATAACGCCAAGCCTTGTGGAGGAGCCATTCCCCTGTGTATGGTCAGCGAATTTGACATCCCCCCAGAGATTGTGGACCGTCGGGTTCGCAACATGAAAATGATCTCCCCCTCCAACCGCGAGGTGGACATCCGCATTGTCAAACAAGACGAATATATTGGAATGTGCCGCCGAGAAGTTCTCGACGGCTTTTTACGCGATCGCGCCGAAAAACTCGGAGCGAATCTCATCAACGGAACCGTTCATAAACTCGAAATTCCCACGAGCGACACCGCTCCCTACGTCATCCACTATGCCGATCACTCTGACGGTAGCCTAACCGGGGAAAACAAAACCCTGAAAGTGGATGTCGTCATCGGTGCTGACGGTGCCAACTCTCGTGTGGCCAAAGCCATCGAAGCCGGAGACTATAACTACGCCATTGCTTTCCAAGAGCGGATTCGTCTCCCGGAAGACAAAATGGCCTACTACAACGACTTGGCGGAAATGTACGTCGGTGACGACGTGTCTCCCGACTTTTACGCTTGGGTGTTCCCCAAATACGACCACGTGGCTGTGGGAACCGGAACCATGCGGGTCAACCAAGCCAAAATCAAGAAACTACAAGCCGGGATTCGCGCTCGGGCCGCTCGTCGTCTCGAAGGTGGAGAAATCATCAAAGTTGAAGCCCACCCCATCCCTGAACATCCCCGCCCTCGTCGAGTTCGTGGCCGCGTCGCCCTCGTCGGTGATGCCGCCGGAACGGTGACCAAATCCTCGGGAGAAGGGATCTACTTTGCGGCGAAATCGGCCCGGATGTGTGCTGAAACCCTCGTTGAAACCACCAACGCCGGTCAGAAACTGCCCACGGAAGATGACCTAAAACTCTACATCAAACGCTGGGACAAACAGTATGGCATGACCTACTTGGTGTTGGATCTGCTGCAACGAGTGTTCTATCGCACCGATGCCACTCGCGAGGCCTTTGTGGAAATGTGCGACGACAAAGATGTGCAGAAGCTGACGTTTGACAGCTATCTGTATAAAACGGTCGTCCCCGCCAATCCTCTGGTGCAGATGAAAATCACCGCCAAGACGATTGGTAGCCTGTTGCGTGGTAACGCCCTCGCTCCCTAAGCCTCACCCTCAAACCTAAACTCTGCGCGAGAAGCTATAACCGGCTTTCTCGCGCTTTTTTTGGCTCAAGACTCCCCTGAACTGGCCGCAAAACCTGATAGGATCAGGGTTCTAAGGCAAAGTCTCAAACCGATTGCTCGTGCCGGACGAGGGCGCACCACTTGCGGATTGCCCCTACGTTCTGTCTTCCCCTCCCCAGAGGGGTTAGAGGTCGGTTTCCCCTCTTGCCTCTTGCCTCTTGCCTTTTGCCTTCTTCTCCCCTGTTCCCTATCTCCATGGTTAGAATTCGCCGTCGCTCCCCCAATCCCCCCGTCAAAACCGAAGGTTGTCAGTATCAAGTTCCAATTCCCGATGCCGAACCGGCTAATATCCTAGAGGAGATTGTCTGGCATAAAGAAACCGAAGTCGCCAAACTCCGCCTCTATATGCCGCTGCGGGAACTCCAGAAACAAGTGGCGATCGCCCCCCCTCCCCGAGACTTCATCGCCGCTCTACGTCAGGGAAACACCAACCCCGCCTTAATTGCTGAAGTCAAGAAAGCCTCACCCAGTAAAGGCCTGATTCGCGAGGATTTTGACCCCGTGGCGATCGCCCAAGCCTACGAAGCCGGTGGAGCTAGTTGTCTGTCAGTCTTAACCGATCAGAAGTTCTTTCAAGGGAGTTTTGACGATCTGCGGGACGCTCGCCAGGCCGTGAATCTGCCCGTATTGTGCAAAGACTTTGTGATTTACCCCTATCAGATTTATCAGGCTCGGGGTAAAGGGGCCGATGCTGTGTTGTTGATTGCGGCGGTTTTGGGAAATCGCGATTTACAGTATTTCCTCAAAATCACCAAAATCCTGGGAATTACGGCCCTAGTTGAAGTCCATACCCCCGAGGAATTCGATCGCGTCCTGGCCCTCGATGGCATCGAACTCATCGGCATCAACAATCGTAACTTAGAAGACTTCAGCGTTAACCTACAAACCACCGTAGACTTACTCGCACCCCGCCAACGCCAGATCCAAGACAAAGGCGTTGTGATTGTCAGCGAGTCGGGAATGTTTGCACGTCCTGACCTCGATCGCGTGGCCGCCGCCGGGGCCAACGCCGTCTTAGTCGGGGAATCCCTGATGCGACAAGCCGATCCCGCCGCCGCCATTGCTGAGTTATTTTCCAGCTCATCGACGGCCAATTGAGCCTCGCGCCCTCACGGGCCGCAGTACAATAAATGGTAATGTCCGGCCAACGTCTTAGACACTGTTTTGGCTCGTTAAACCCTGCACGGTCAGCGTTGTGCTATCTATCTACCCCACCCATTACGACTTAATATGGAGCCGCTTCCTCTCCCCTCTCACATTCATTACGAGTTATTATTGCAACTCCTTGAACGTCAAACTCTGTTTTCAGTCAATCACTATTCCGAGGAACGACGACAAATTGATGAGTTGATTATGACCCTGCGTAAAGCTCTCTCTCAGCAGAAGCGACTCGAACAAGCCTGTCAGATGAAGGGGGTTCGAGTTGACTATCGTTGGTCCTTGAATCAGGCCATTGATCATGCGGCCCGGGTTGGCGATCGCGAAGCCAGTTAATTACCCTGGCCTCGGGAACCCAGCCCGTTTTTCGTTAAACGGCAAGTCCCAGTTGTATAATGACGATCTTTAGCGATCGCCAACGTGTTATGGACGACAAATTAATGTTAATGATTCCGGGTCCGACCCCGGTTCCCGAAAAAGCGCTCACCGCCATGGGACGACATCCCATCGGCCACCGCAGCGGCGAGTTTTCCGACTTAGTCGAGGAAGTCTTAGCCGATCTCAAATGGCTCCATCAAACTCAAAATGACGTGTTAGTCGTCACCGCCAGCGGAACCGGAGCCATGGAAGCCGGGATTATCAATGTTCTGAGTTCGGGCGATCGCGTCTTAGTCGGGTCCAATGGTAAATTTGGCGATCGCTGGGCCAAAGTGGCCAAAGCCTATCACCTCGACGTCCAAACCATTACCGCTGACTGGGGACAACCCCTCGACCCCGAAGCCTTCCGCCAAGCCTTAGAAGCGGACACCAACAAAGAGATTAAGGCCGTTATCCTCACCCATAGCGAAACCTCCAGCGGGGTGCTGAACGACCTCGAAACCATCAATCGTCATGTCAAGGCCCATGGAGAAGCCTTAATTATCGTCGATGCGGTTACCAGTTTGGGCGCTTGCAGCGTCCCCGTCGATGAGTGGGGTCTCGATGTGGTGGCCTCAGGGTCTCAGAAAGGCTATATGATTCCTCCAGGGTTAGGCTTTGTTTCCATGAGCGATCGCGCTTGGAACGCCTATGACTCCTCCAACCTACCCCGGTTTTACTTTGACCTCGGCCCCTATCGCAAGAATGCGGCCAAAAACACCACCCCCTTCACCCCGCCGGTGAACCTATTTTTTGCCCTACAAGCCTCCCTCCGCATGATGCGGGCCGAAGGACTCGACAGCATCTTTGCTCGTCACGATCGCCTCAAGCGAGCCGCTCGTGAAGCCGTCAAAGCCATGGGATTACCCCTACTCGGTCCCGATGACTGCGCCAGTCCAGCAGTGACGGCGGTGGCCCCGACCACCGTTGACCCTGAACAAATCCGTTCAGTGATGAAAAAGCGCTTTGACATTGCTCTCGCGGGTGGACAAGACCATCTCAAAGGTAAAATCTTTCGGATTGGTCATTTAGGCTTCGTCAGCGATCGCGATCTTCTCTGTGCGATCGGCTCTCTCGAAGCCACCCTCGAAAGCCTAAAAGCCGGCCACGAGACAGGAGCGGGAATTACCGCCGCCGCCAAAATCCTCAACGCCGGCTAGAGTCACTCTCACGACTCTTTAAGCCATGATCCCCCTGACATGACTCATCTCAGGGGGATCGTCTACCTCAAACCCGCAGAAAATAGGACTCAACCTGAGTAAAATCTTGACGTTTTAAAGCGTCTGGGTTAATAAAAAAATAGAAATAATCGCTACAAGCAAAAGGATCTTGAACTTCTAAAAGTAACTGTCCTTGCGCGTCTTCAAGCAGATCAGGGACATCAGAATGCAGGTCAGGATAGCCAGCCAGTTGACAAGGAATGTCGGGTTCTGGCGACTCATCTCGATAGTCAGACCACCAATCCTCAAAACCCAACTCATCACAGAGTTTGGCTAACGCCTCAGGGAAAGGCAGATGTCCCATACTGTAACGATAATCTAAAAAAAGAGCCTCTCCTTGGCTAAAATCAAGACCATAGATGTGATCATACCATTCGTTGTGTTGACGAGTCTCTTGAGTAAACTCAAAATTGGTGACTAACCTCGTTTCATCCCGGTCAATCTCCTCAATATAGCGAATCCTATGCTGTTGAGGACTCAGCTCACACATGGGAACATTAAGACCCACAAAAAATTGTAGTAATCCTTGGCGGGGTAAAGGAAAGTTAGGAATTTCAGGAACTTCAGCACAGTTGATTTGTAGGAGAAACATCATCAGTTCTCCCGTTTCGGCATCTCTGGGATAATCTAAGGCTTTCGGGAGATAGGGATATCCCCCCATCTTGCTGCTCCAGAGCGCTAAAGGGTCTTGCTGTGCTGTCTTTTGCAGCCAGCCTTTATTCTGTAAATTGATTTGGATATAAGGGACAAATTTATCTTGCAAAAATGCTTTTAGCGGTGCAAATTCTGGGGGTAAATCTGCCAAAAAATCATCATTTTTCATATCATTTTAGTCCTTAAAGATTGACCAAAAACCATCCCCAAACAGACAAAAAATCTAATTTCAAAACTTTCAGTCAGGAGTGAGAAACCGAGTTTCTTCAAGAAACCCGGTTTCTGGTATTCGACCCAAATTGCTCCAGACTCAGGGTCTCCCAAACAGCACGTGTCATTGCGAAAATTCCCTTAAAGTTACTTTAAGTTCTTGCAGACAGGGATATTATGACAAGAGATGCAATGCAACCCCCAATTCCCGATTAGACCGCTTCTAACCAATCATAAATCTGAGATAATTCATCCAGGGTGACGAACCCGTATTTCCAGAGAATCATCGGTAACGGTCCCGCGTCCGTATCTCGACGACGCAAGGCGATCGCGATCGAGTCTGGCGAGAGAGATAACTCCTCTTGCAAAAAGTTAATAAATTGTCGTTGTCGTGTTGCTCCCATGATGGCTTGGCTCCCCCTTTGATGATCACCGATATCTCACGTAAACTAGGGGTATTATCGGGCGCAAATTGCCCAAATCCACGAACTGGCGGGCCAGCTTGCAAGCTGGCTACATTAGTGTCGTCAACGATAACGAGCCGTCGTCGGTTCACCCCTGGAGGGGTCGAACAGGTATCAAACTGGCTACCTCAAGCGTCCACCGATATCAACTCACCCCAGTCACTCCATTTTGAGATGACTTACGATCACCGCCCCTGTTCGGTGATCGTTAAGCCACTACCCTAACAGAGTTTCATAGTGTTGAATGGATACAGTGGCAACATTTTCACAAACATTTAACGATCGCCCCTAGGAGTCATCCCGAACCACCTCAAGGCGATCGCCGACCTCAATTCCTAACTCCGCCGCGCGGCCCCCTCGCAGTTCCAGCACCGCATCCACGGGAACGCCATCCCCTGGCCCGTAAGTCGGACAGCGAGAAGCCACCGTGTTACAGGGGGGAACATCCACCGCTAAGCCAACAACTTCCCCCTCCAACAGAAAAATCATGTCCAAATTGATGCGGACATTCTTCATCCAGAAACTGACCGGCCGGGGAGGATTGAAAGGAAACAACATCCCGCGATCGTCCGGGAGGAACTCTCGGTACATCAACCCCATAGCCTGTTGTTGCGGGGTACGGGCCACCTCTAACTCCAGACGGCGATCGCCCACAGACACATAGGCCTCAATCGGTAATCGTTGTCCCCGTGACGAAGACTCATTCGCCGGAGTCGTGGCGGTGTCAGGAGTCGGAGAATCCGCCACATCCACCGCCGACGAGTTCCCACCATTGATTGAACAACTTGCTAAAACCAACACGGTCAAAACCATAAGCACACAGCGGCTGCTGTAACCGCGATAACTTGGGACTAAATTCAATCGGGACAGACTCAATAACCTTGTCACTATCCTTTGTCCTGTTGTCACGTTACCTATACCCCGACGTTGAGCAATTAACCGGATTGATCGCAGCCACAGCCAGGATATCGCCATCCTCTTAGTCCCGTCCTTGAGCCACATCTCGCAGTCGCTGCACCACAAAGGGGCGATCGAGATACGAAAGGAGATTCCCCGCCTTCGGTCCTCGTTCCTTGCCTAAAAAGCTATGATAGAGCGCCGGAAACGCCTGTTTTGGCGGGAGTTCCAGCAACTTGGTGGTGGTGAAAATCTCCGTTTGTAGCGTTTCCCCGTCCCAGGTTTCCAAGTTATCGAGGCGCGTCGCCAACTCCCCTAAATACTGACGTTGGGCCTCCTCCAACCCCTCCACCGATGGGGGAATCTCATCAATATATAAAATGAGTTTTTCTTCAGGGTCTGCGTAATCATTCAGCCACTTTTGAGCCACCTCAATCCGCTGACGCACCACCTGCTGATCCAACTCCGTCAAAGGCTGTTCACTGCGTTTGTGAACCTCCGCCTCGATATCGAGATGAGGAACTTGAAGCAGAGAAATCAAGGTACTGAAATCAAAGGGGTGATAAGGCTGAATCTGGTCATCGAGTTGCGAATACAGCAGGGCCAGTAAATCCTTACTGAGATCTCCCTGTTGTTCCTGAGCACTGAGGCGACCATACTTCTCGATCGCCGTATCATAATCCCGGAACAGTCGCGTGATGGTTTCGTAGTTGGGGGAGAAGTTAATCGCCGTTTTCGGCTGAGTCCGCAACATCAAGAAGCGCAACAGTTGCGGCGGTAGCAGATTCGCCACTTCCCGCGCACTGGCCCCAACCCCTTTCGAGGAACTCATTTTAGTTCCCCCCACCAGGATAAACTCATAGGGAGAATGGAAGGGGGGTCGTTTGTCAAAGACTTTGCGATAAATGGCGTTGGCCACATCCCGAGACCCGCCTTTTTGCGAGTGATCTTTCCCCGCTAACTCAATCGTGACCCCCAAGAGATCCCATTTCGCGACCCATTCGACTTTCCAGGGGAGTTTACCGTTTCCGTCAAAAGGAGACACCCAACCGGAATGGCCACAGCCTTTGACATAGCTCATGGCATCGGGTTTACAGGTATAAAATACCTCCTTGCCATTGTAGTCACTGACCACCGTCGTGGCGATTTTGCCGCAGTTCTCACAGATGGGATGGAAGGGATACCAATTCTCGGCCCGTTCGGCGCCACTGACTTGTTTATAGGCCTCTCGAACCCGGTGAGCCTTCTGCAAGAAGGTATCGATATAGGAGTTTAGGCGGCCTTGGCGGTAGAGATCTCGTAGATAGTAGATTTCTGGACGCACCCCGAGTTCTTCAAACACCTGAAAGAACTCACCGCTGTAGTATTTCGCGTAGTCACTGGCACCCTCACCGGGGGAGGGGACATTACACAGGGGTTGTCCGAGATACTCCCTGAAGCGAGCGTCATCGAGATAGGCGGGAATCCCATCGAGAGCATCATAGTCATCAATCCCATAGAGGAACGTCACCGGTTTATTGGCACGCTTCAAGGCCCGATAAATCGTGTCATGGACAATCACGCCTCGCAACGATCCCACATGAACCCGTCCCGAGGGCGTTTTGGAGTCGTTGACGACGCTGTCGCCTTGTGTACTTGCGGCAATTTTATCAGCCCAAAACATAGCCAGAGTTTAATGAAGTGAGTTAACTGAATGTGATGTTGATGGGACGTTGCCCTAGGGTTGCCCAATCTTAGACAGACCCCCATTCTATCACCGTGACGAGAGATTTTCCAAGGGCAGCTCAGTTGGAGGGGTGGGGGTTCGACCTACTCATCCCATTCTAGGGTCAGCGATGGCATTAACCGTTGTAAATTTTTCAGAGATTTTCCTTGCCAGGGAATCGCCTTCGAGCCACGGACAATCATCGTCACTGTTTTTTTATGGCGAACCTTAATCACGAATTTCGAGAGCATACTAATGCCCGAACTATTGAGAAATTCTAGCTCTTGTAAATCGAGAACGACCGGCGATCGCTCACGACTAGCGACATCATCAAGTAGCTCAGCAATGGGAGCATATTCAGCCATTCCACTGAGTCGAAGAGAGCCTTGACAGGATACCGTCGTCGTCTCCGGGTCGTAGCAAATACGATAATCGTCCGTCTTAATTTCCATAATGCACTGTTAACGTTCACAGAGGAGAAAACCTCCTTTACCGAATGAGGCTGCGATCGCATCCTCGACTTACCCAAACCTAGCAAAGTTGGCGTCTTCAAGTTAGCCTATCTTTACTATGCCATGAATAGGCCAGCAATGACCCGACAGGACGACCCGAGGGGGAGCGTTCTCAAGTGACGTCACACCGAGTCGTCAACCGAACCGCGAACGGCTGTTTAAACCGGAAGCTGAACCATCGTTGTCACCGCAACGACTTCAGGATCTTTCTGAACCGTCTCAAACTTCCAGCCTAAGCGAGCCATATAATCACTCATCATCGTCAGATACCCCAAACGAGAACTGGTACTCATTTCCTCCAAAGCATTTTTCTCCAACTGACGGAGATACATCTCCTCAGGATCGCAGGAGGTGAGTTCCTCAAGATAGCTCTGAAACTGAGAAATTTTCTCAGGTTCAACACTATTGGTCGTAAAAAACATCAAACAGTTTGGATGAAGTTGTAGTTGAATGCTGATGGGAAACGCCGAGCGTTCATCAGTGAACTTCATGGCATTTTCCAACAGTTCATTCGCCACAAACCCCACCGCACTCTTGATTTCTGCCTGACGGCGCATCGAGGCTGGGTTCTCTTCATTGCCCAAAAAGAACGTCGTCAAGTAGTCAGCCATAAAATCAGCCGACAGTCCATTATTGCGCCAACGTTGTTTCAGAGGAACCGAACTGGGGGAAAAGCCAATAATTAAAAACTCTGGGCTATTTGGCTCACCCTCACAATAGTCCCCGAAAATTTGCGTCATATCTGCCAAGACTCCCGAAGAAGCTACTTTTGTTTCATTACTAATAAAGTAATATCATCGTAAACCCTTTGTCGCCCAATATGACGGCGTAGGTCTTCAATGGCTGCCCGTCGAATGATATCAGCGGGTTCACGCAAATAGTGTCGCACAACATCGCAGAGTCGTTCAATCCCATAGAAACATCCCTGCTCATCTTCGGCCTCAGTGATCCCATCGGTGTATAACACCACCACGTCTCCGGTACTGAGTTTGAGGATTTTCTCATCGATAAACTCACTGATATTGGCCTCCAAGCCAATGGGGAAGCCCAAATCGATGGTGTCAATCCGCTCAATCTCTCCCGTAGCGCGGACGACAATCGTTTCTTCATGTTGTCCACTCAGGCGAATTTCCCCATCTCGGTAGTCCAGTAAGGCTAACGTGAGGTGGCGATCGGAGTCCATGCGTTGCACATTGCCGTAAATGGTGCGATTGAGGGTATTGAGAAAGTGTTTGGGATTGATCTCATCGTTTTCTAGCAGCGTCCGCACCGCCGTTTGCACCATCAACATCAGCATTCCACTTTCGAGGCCATGGCCGGTGACATCCCCAATGCCAATTTTAACGCCGCCATCATGACACAGAACGTCATAGTAATCGCCCCCCACTTCCGTGGCGGGTTCCATATAACCCGAAATCTCTAACCCCATCACCGCCTTGAGTTCCCGATTTTTGGGCAATAACATCTTTTGCAGACGACGGGTGATGTCCAATTCTGCCCCCAGCCGTAGGTTTTCCGCTTGCAGGCGATCGTTAAGGAGCGTAATTTCCCGATTCGCTTCAGCCAAGGCCGTTTCCGCCTGTTTACGCTCGGAAATATCTCGGAAAATGGCGGTATAGAACGAATGGTCTCCCACACAGACCTTAGTAGCCGTTCCTTCCAGGGGAATCCCGATCCCACCGGCCCGCTGGCCCACCAGTTCGGCCCGTCCTTCGAGTAATAGCCGAGGCAAAGGATCGGCTTTCTCGGAACTGGCATCCCAATCAATCAGCGACATCAAGGATTTGCCCAAAATGGTCTGGCGCGGATAGCCGAAAATGGTCTCCGTACTGGGGTTGGCGTTGGTGATTTTCAGGCCATCGGGGGTAAAGGTCAAAATCGCATCGCTGGCGGTGTTGACGATCGCATTGGTACGGTTAACAGCATCTTCGAGGGCGTCCATCACCTGGTTGTAGCGTTTGGCGATTTGCCCGACTTCGGTGAAGGGTTCAACGGGAACCCGCAAACTCAAATCCTGGTTTTGCGCTTGAGACTCCATCACCTGGAACAGATCATAGATTTCGGTTTTGGCCCGATGTTCAGAGACATTTAACCCCATTTCCTCATCTTCGGGGGAGACGCGCAAGGGAACCCGTGAATGGCAAAAGCGCAAGAGGGGGTAGGTAATGCCAAAGGCCCACAGGCCCGCCACCAGAACCGCCAGCAGTTGCACTAAAAACTGTTCTCCGTGACTCAGTCCGGTTCCCAACAGCTCTAAATCGCCAAAAATGGCCACCGCCAGGGTTCCCCAAATGCCGCCGCCGAGGTGAACCGGAACCGCATCAACGGCGTCATCAATGCGAAAGCGCTTCAGGAGGGAACTGGCCAGGAGGGTCACCAGTCCGCCACCAATGCCAATGAGAACCGCGCCGGAGGTGGTGACCACGTCACAGGAGGCGGTGATGGACACAAGACCGCCGAGGGAGCCGTTGAGGAGCAGTTCGACTTCGGGAACTCGATGGCGGGACCAACTGTAGAGGGTGGCGGTCATCATCCCGGCGACTCCGGCCAGAACCGTGTGGACCATAATCGCGGCGACGCGATCGTTAAAGGCCAGGGTACTCCCCCCATTGAACCCGAGCCACCCCAGCCAGAGGAGCATGGTTCCCAGCACCGATAGGGGCAGATTGGACCCTTGTATTTTC
>NZ_JAWOCL010000168.1:0-4458 GCF_046483825.1 Sodalinema sp. | reverse complement strand
GTACTCACCTCGAAGAGAGCATCGGTCGATGAGACAGGCTCTCGACTTGTACCAGTCTTTGCGCTCTGCCAAAGCAAAGTTCCAGACCCGACGAGAGGTTTCTAACCATTCGTCATAGGTCTGTTGCTGCTGTTGAGTGGGCGCAAGTTTGTACTGGTATGTGAGGTTAATCATTACCTAAAAACGACACCTTATTTTTTAGGCTAGCACGGATGGTTGAAATATGCAATCAAAAAGTCGCCCTAGAAGGGCGAGGCTCTAACCCAAAAATTTTTGGTAGCTGAGCCAGTGCGTCGCTTTTGGACTGTAATTCCACCACAAAATCCGGGCAGATGGGTGCAAACGAGGCTTGCTCATCCTCGCTGAGTTGATTCCATCGAGCTCGTTTAATCCAAGAGGCATCCGGCGATCGCATCGCCCCATTGGGAAGCGTAAAACCGGCACTGGAGTCAAATCCTAGCCCAGTTCCATCTTGTTCTGTCCAAATTCCCAGTTGTACGGCGATGTTAAAATTGCGGTTTCCTGTATCGGAAAAAGCCGGTGGCATAATTTCAACCTCCCCCGTAGCCGCCCGCTCAATCCGCAATGGTTCATTAGCCTGGCAGAACTCCAGGAACTCCTCACGACTCATGGGCGGTAAAGCAGGTAGAGAGACGATGACAGGAGCTGTCTCGGTTTGGATATGAAATGTTGTCATCAGATGTAGGCTTGCCGTTCCTTGACGACCAACATCTTTGAAAGTTTTAATCTAAAAAATTTAAAATGCCAGGAGGCGGATTTGAACCGCCGACACGAGGATTTTCAGTCCTCTGCTCTACCGACTGAGCTATCCCGGCTAACTGCACTCAGAAAACGCTTGTGTTTTTCAGTGCTTAAACATCCTAACAGACCTATTTAGAGAACGCAACCCCTTGGGCGAAAAAAAATCGGTGGAGTCTATCGGCCCGGCGATCGCCCCACCGACCCCCGGAAACTACATCGGGCGTAAGCGAGTCAGTTTCAGGTTAAAGGGACCCCCGCCCGCCGCACCAAAGGCGCGAACTCGGATAATATAAGTCCCGGAGCGCTGAATCCGCATAAACAGCAGTGAGTTCGTTGTCCCATCGGGGCCGTCGTCATTCTCGCCAATGGTCAACCCATCCGGCGTTAGGAGCGACACAATAGTATCAAAACTGTCCGAGGTGACATCGATGGTAATCTGATCCCCCTCCTCCAACTCCACCACATAATCATGAGCGAAGCCACCCTGTCCGGTGGGAATATCGCTTTCGGTGAGGCTTCCGGAAATCTCACCATTGGGCGGTAGGGGACTCGGGTTATAGAGCTGCTTTTGCCGTTCAACGGCCTCGGCCGTCATCACCCAACTCAAGCTAATCAGAGGAACCGCGACTAACTGCTGCACAAATCGAGACATCGGCTTAGCATTCATATTCAAACCTCACAACACGAACCATTCACTGCACTATACCAATCTGGCCTGATCATTCCTGATAAAACCTGTGGACGGATGCACGCCTTGAACTCAATCCAACGGCTTCAACGAATTTTTCCTGCCTTTACCATAACTTGGGGTCTTCCCTTGCTGCTGTGTTGGGCGATCGCCGTGGCAGTCGATCGCCTCTGGCTGGCCCTCGATCGCGCCGTCCCCGACTGGGATACCGCCGATTATCTCACCGGAAGCCTCAACTACTGGCAATTCCTGCAAACGCCAAACTGGTTCTCAGGGGAATGGTGGACGAATCTTTGGCTGTTATCCTCCAAAATCCCCCCTTTTATCTATCTCATTACCGCCCCCTTTCATAGCCTCTTCGGACTCTCTAGCCAAGTGGCCTTTTTACCCTATATCGCCTGGACCGGTGTACTACTGTTTACCGTCTTCGATTTAGGACAACATCTATCCACGCCACGAGTGGGACTGTGGGCCGCCGGACTCTGTATCCTCTTTCCCGGTTTAGTCACCTTCCGCTTTCACTATGTTCTCGACTATCCCCTCGTAGCCGCCACCTCGACCATTCTCTGGAGTTTAACCCGCTGGCGTAACAGTCAAGAGCATCGTCGTCACTGGGCCGTAGCCTTCAGCCTATCCCTGGGAATTGGCATTTTTGTCAAACAGTCTATCGCCCTATTTTTACTGATTCCCATTCTCTGGACTCTGGTTGTGGTACTGCTGAATCGCCAATGGGGACGTTTGGGGCAGTTGCTGGGGGCGATCGCAGGGTCAACCCTAATTTGGGGCTGGTGGTATCGGACTAACTGGTTATTAGTCCTCACCGGCAGCCAACGAGCCACGATCACGGCGGCGGCGGAACAAGGGGATCCCTCCCTGGCCAGTTTAGAAGCCTGGACTTACTATCTGTTGCGGCTACCGGAGGTCATCTCCTGGGTGCTGCTGTTGGCCGCCCTGGGAGGACTGGTTCTGTTAGCAGTCCGGCCCCTAATTCAGCCGCTTGTGAAGGTTCCTAAGCCCCCGCCATGGCGGTCTGGGACGATTCACTGGTTGGCGGTGATTCTCTTAGGGAGCTATCTGTTGAGTTCCCTCAATCCGAATAAGAATCCTCGCTACATTCTGCCCATGTTGCCAATTCTCTCGCTGATCCTCTCCTATGGACTGATGGCCTGGGGATGGCGAGTTCGTTGGGGGGTTATCACTCTAACCAGTCTCGTTCTGGCGTTCCAATTGCGGCCAACGCTGGTGTTTATGCCGACGAGTTCCCGTGTCTATCTCGGGGAGTCGTTTCCCCATCAGGAGGTGATTGAGCGGATTGTCGAGGAAACGCCCTATTTACAAACCACGTTGGGAGTCTTGCCCTCCACGGCGAGCGTTAATCAACATAATCTGAATTATTATGGGGCGCGATCGCAGTTTCAAGTCTATGGCCGTCAGGTGGGAGTCCGGGAGGAGGATGTGGCGGCTGATGTGCGATCGCTGTCTTGGTTCGTTACCCAAACCGGAGATCCCGGTTCTGTACCCGATACCTATGACGATATGGTGGCTCGCATTGAGGAGGGAGGAGAGTTTGAGCGACGACAACAATGGTCACTTCCCCAGGGCGAGATCTTAACTCTCTATCACCGCCGCATTCCGCCGATTAGCGTTATCGCTGAGGAGGGACGAGTCCCGGAATCCTTGCAACTGACTCAGGTGACTGTTCCGCCGCGAATTTTGCCGGGAACGGCGGTTCCGGTGACCTATGAGTGGTCGGGACATCATGATGATATTGGAGATGGCCTGATCTTAGTGACTTGGCAACAGACTGATGGTGATGATTTCTGGATTCATGATCACGCCATCACCCAACAGCAATGGCTTGAAACGCCCGCAACGGGGGAGAGTCGTTGTCGCCAAGACCCCGATCGCTGTCACTTCCAGGTCATCGAACGTTTAGCCATGTTGCCCCCCGAGACGCTCACGCCGGGACGTTATGAGTTATCGGTGCAATGGCTGCATCCACAAACCGGGGAGATTAGCCCGATTGAGGCTCCTGAGGTGCTGGTGAGCGTCGATCGCCAGGCGACGGCGATCGCCGCCCCGGAGTTGGATTTGTCCACCCAGTTACGTCAGTTGGCCCAGGTTCTCCCCCAGGGAACGGAGGGGTTTGAGGAGATGTTTGCCCAAATTAGTCGCATCAATCAGTATGACCCGGTTCAGGCCTATCTCGATGGGGTGATTGAGTCGTTGGAGGTTCGCTTACAGCAACAGCCCCAGCGGGCGGATTGGGCCTATGCTGTGGCCTTGGCCTGGATTCTCAATAAACGGGCGGATCGGGCGATTGAGGCGTTTGAACGGGTGGTGGCGATCGATGGGGATAATCCTTATGCTTATGCTTATTTGGCGGTGGTGAATCTCTTGGACTGGCATCCTCGGGCGGCTCAGGCGGCGATCGCCCAGGGACAAGCGTTACCTCAAGATATCCCGGAATGGCCGCTGCTCGATGGAGCTGCTGCCTTAATGGGCGGGAATGTTTGGCGGGCGGCTCAGGTGTTGCCGTTAGGGGGGAAATAGGGAACAGAAATACCGTAGCGGCAATCCCTTGTGGTTGCCCTTCTTGTTTATTGAGATTTACTTGCAATAGTTTGCGAAGTCGGCTATGATACGGTCGTAATTGACGATGAGGTGCAATTACCGACCTGAAAGCCGGGCAGAAATTCCAGGAATTCAGACAGATATAATAGGACATTGTTTTAACGCAAAAAGACTGTATTAAATGAGTTTTTTAGCTGTTCAATGGCAATGTTCAACTGTCAATCTATGTCGCCTTAACTCAATGTCAGCACCCCCGGCTGAAGCACGGGGGCTTCGTGCCCTCCCCTTCAGGTAGCTGACCAGCTTAAGCCTTAACTGGCTACGTTCAGAGCAAGAGTTAAAGTTCCTACCCGGGAATGCGTGCTAGTTCCCGGCTCTAGAACCGAATCGTTAAACAGTCCTAAGGGGTTAAGACAGTGCGATTGGGAAAGTAC
>NZ_JAWOCL010000154.1:0-15474 GCF_046483825.1 Sodalinema sp. | reverse complement strand
CAATGCTGTCCTTAACTTACGAATTCAAGCTGATTCCAGACCAACGCCAAACCGAGGTCATCGAGAATACCTTAAGTGTTTGTCGTTCGGTCTGGAATTTTGCTTTAAGGGAAAGGAAGGATTGGATTAACTCTCGAAAGTCCCCCGTTAACGCTTGCTCTTTGGAAAAAGAATATATTATTCCAGCCGATACTCCTTATCCGGGTTATCATGGTCAAGCGAAAGCTTTGACAGCAGCCAAGAGAACGGATGAAAGGCTGTCAGGTGTTAACGCCCAAGTCCTACAGCAAGTGTTGAGGTCGTTGGACAGGGCTTTTGTTGATATGCAGTCAAAGAAGAAAGGACTCCCCCGCTTCAAGAATAAATATCGACTGCGCTCTTATGTTTATCCTCAGATGCTCAAGGATTGTCTTCAAGGACATCAAATTAAGCTACCTCAATTGGGGTGGATTAAATTTCGGAAGTCCAGAGACATTCCCGATGGCTTTGAGGTTAAGCAGGCAAGAATTGTACGAAAAGCATCCGGTTACTTTGTCATGCTTTCTCTGCAATCAGATGTCAGTGTTCCCGATGTTCCGTTCCACGGGCATCCCTTGGGCATTGACTTGGGACTAGATAAGTTTTTAGCAACATCCGAGGGAGAGCTTGTCGCCAGACCTAGATTCTTGAACCAACTACACCGTAAGCTGAAATTGCTACAACGTAGATTAAGGAACAAGCAAAAAGGGTCTAACAATCGCCATAAGCTTAACCAAAGGATAGCGAGATTACACCAACGCATTTCTGACACAAGAAAAGACTGGCACTTTAAGTTAGCTCACCATCTTTGTGACCAAGCGGGAGCCATCTTCATTGAAGACATAAACTTCATAACTTGGGCAAAAGGAATGTTGGGCAAACATACCTTGGATGCCAGTTTTGGGCAGTTCGTCACCATTCTGAATTGGGTAGCTTGGAAGCGTGATGTTTTTGTTGCCAGGGTTGATAAAAACTACAGGTCTCAAATTTGCCCGAACTGTGGGTTTCACAGTGGTAAGAAGTTACTCTCTGAAAGAGAACATAACTGCCCTGAATGTGGATATAAAACCCACCGAGATGTGGCGGCGGCGCAAGTGATTAGAAATCGTGGTGTTGCATACGTGTCAGGGCATGGCGTATTTGAAAATGTCTGTGGAGACGGTCTGGCGGGGGCAGTGATGCCTAGCCAAGAGTCTGTGAAGCAGAAACTCTTAGGTGTGAATCTAAGAATCCCCCGTTAAATTGCTTTAGCAATTAACGGCGGGGGTATGTCAAAATTGGTTGAGTTGGCAACAAGCATAGTGTTGCTGTTGTCCTGTCGCCCTCAGACGCTGCTTTGACTCACCCATGACTAACCCCGCTGACTTTGATCCGTCTGCGAATAGCACCACTGATGCGTCTCAGGAGCCGTCAACACCGGAGAGACCGGACGCACCGGAAATGCCGATTCCACCGCCCCCAAAAGCGCCCCCAGCACCCTCTACGAGTACGTCTGGAGATGAGGCTGAGGCTCCCGTCTCAGAGACACCGCTCCCGCAACGGCTCAAACAGTGGTTTGTCGGTGCATCGTCACGCTGGTTTGGGATTTCTCCGGATTATAAGAAGGGAAATCGTTGGTATCAATCGCAGCAATATGAGCAGGCGTTAACCTGCTATGAGGCAGCATTGGCGGTTAATCCTCAGTTTCGCCCGGCTTGGGTGCGTTGCGGACAGGTGTTGGCGAAACTCGATCGCCTCCCTGAAGCCATCGCCGCTTATGATCAGGCGTTACGGCTCAATAGCCATGATCTCTGGGTGTGGTTGCTGCGGGGGCGATTGCTTTTGGAGCAACAACGCTATGATGAGGCGATCGCCGCTCTACAACGAGCCAGTCAACTCGATGGCGATCGCTATGAACCTTGGTATTATCAGGGGTTAGCTCTGGAGGCTCAGGGGAATCTGCAAGGGGCGATCGAGGCCTATGATCGGGCCACTCGCTGTAAGACGGATTTGCTGCCGGCTTGGTATCGTTATGGGGATTTATTGGCGGGCCGTCGTCAGTTCTCGGATGCGGCGATCGCCTACCGCAATGCGACTCGCTTTGCACCTGGGGATTGGACGCTATGGCTGAAACTCACGAACTGTCAGGAACAGAGTCAGGAGTATGAGAACGCCTTGTTGTCGCTCGAACAGGTGTTGCAATTGCAACCGGAACGACTGGAGTTTTGGCTGCAACGAGGACGGATTTTAGAAGCCTTGCAACGCTATACGGAGGCGATCGCCGCTTATGATCGGGCCTTGGGACAAGATCCCAATCAGGTTGAGGCCTGGATTCTTAAGGGAATGGCGATGCGACATCAATGGGGGGAGGCGGCCATCGCCTGTTTTGATCGGGCCTTGAGTTTACAGCCTCAGTCGGCTCAAGCCTGGTATGGGAAGGGGGTGGCGTTGTATGAAACGCAACAGTATCCTCAAGCGTTGAATGCGTATGATCATTCGACGCATTTGGATCCGGATTTTGCTCCGAGTTGGCTCGGTCGCGGTAAGATTCTCTATCATCTCAATCGCGATGCTGATGCGATCGTGGCGTTTGATAATGCGATTCAGATTGAGCCTCATTATGCTCAGGCTTGGTACTATCGTGGTGAGGTGTTGGCTAATTTGAAACGCTATGAGAATGCGATCGCCGCCTATGAGAAGGTGATTCAAATTGGGCCGCCGTTGGATATGTGGGTGTATCGGGCCTGGCTTAAGAAGGGGGAGGCGTTGGAATTGCTCAAACGGCCCAGCGAGGCGATCGCCGCTTACGCCAATGCACAAGGGGTACAGCCGATGCAAATGTCGGCTCGTTTGAAGCAAGGGGCCTGTTTGGAGAAGTTACAACGCTATGAGGAGGCCCTGTCGGTGTATGATTTGGCACTGGCGTTATGGGTGGATCATCTACCGTTATGGTTGAAACGGGGGAATGTTCTCTCTCGTTTACAACGCTATCGAGAGGCGTTGGCGACTTACGATCGCACGATTCAGCTACAACCGGGAAATTATGAGGCTTGGTTACGCCGCTGTGAGGTTCTCGAAAAACTTAAACGCACTCATGAGGCGTTACGTTCCTATGCGATCGCCGAAAAACTCAGTCCCGGTGATGCAACGTTACGTCAACGACGCGCGCAGATGGCTAGTCGGCTAGAGAAAGAGGGTAAACCCGAACGTTCGCAGGGGGATGAGTGAGATGACGGATCCCGCCGCACCCGTGAGGTTTCAACAGATTCGCTCGTCGCAAGATCCCGCTACAGCAGCGGCGTTGGCGATTTATGAGGAGGCGTTTCCCCTGAGTGAGCAGATTCCTCGTTCTCAGGTTGAGGAACGTATTGATCGCGGGATTTATGAACTTTGGGTTGGCCAACGGACCGAAGAGGTCATTTTTATGGCGATTTTATATACTCTCCGGGACAGTGATTTGGTGTTATTGGGATATATTGCGACCCAGAAAGCGGCTCGGAATCAGGGGATTGGGAGTCGCTTTTTTCAGCAAGTTCTGGCGGCGTTGCAGGAGCGCGATCGCTACCTCTTGTTGGAGGTGGAATCCCCCACTGAAGCCGATCCGATCACGCGACGCCGCTATGGGTTTTATCAACGACTTGGGGCGATGTTTCTCCAGGATGTACGCTATATTTTGCCGCCACTGTCGGGGGGAGAGCCGACGGAAATGTGTTTGGCGATCGCGCCAGGGTATAAAATGTCCTGTTTGGACGGCGATCGGGTTCGTCAACTGTTGTGTCAGTTGTTTCAGGAGGTGTATGATCGTCCTCTGAGTGATCCACTGTTACAAACCTGTTTGCAAGATGTCCCAGAAACGGTCTATTTGATTTGAGAATGGATCAAGTTATGGGTTTAAATAGTTTTGGTTTTCTAAATAGTTTTCAATGTTAATGATGACGTATTTAATACTAATTTTCAGAAGTCCTGCCCTAGATGTCTGTCGGGGAACTCACCCCTAATCCCGACCGTGGAGGGGATGGCTGTTCGCACTCCTCGGTGTCAGATGTATGGCAAGTATTTTGAAAAATGGTATTATCCAGTTTGATGGTTTTTGCTAGGCAATAGATAGTCAAAATAGTGATGGTTTGATTGTCGTTCATAACTAGAGTTTCTGCAAGATATTTTCTTGGTTCTGACTTTAGTTGGGAGTTGGGAGGCAGAGCCTCTGAAAACGCATTCCTTGGCAGAGCCAAGGAACGAGGAGAGAGAAGACAGGAGAAGACAGGAGAAGACAGGAGAAGACAGGAGAAGACGGTCATGTTCTTATTCCTTATTCCTGTCTTGCCAACGTTTTTTCCAGCGACTGGTGGGTTCTAAATCTGATTCGGTTTGCTCTTGATGGCGGCGTTCTTGAATCAGATTGCGGGCATCATTCAGATTGGGATCTCGGTAGGGAATGGCGGCTCGGGTTTGTAAATGTTCCTGTTCTTGGGGGGATAATGGGGGTAAGGTGCGATCGCGACGCCAGGTGGCAACAGTTCCGGGACTTTTACGGCCGACGGGATGGGTTGAACCAATCTGTAATCCAACTTCTTGTAAGGCACTTCGTACAGCGGCGGAACAGGAATAGGTGGCTAAGTAGCCGTTGGGGGATAAACAATTTCCTACCCATTTTAGAAAGTCAACGGTCCATAATTCTGGACAGGTGGGAGGGGAAAAGGGATCGAGAAAAATGGCGTCGGCTTGGAAACCTTGTTGCTGAATTTCTTGTAGGTGCGATCGCGCATCACCAAACACCAAATCGGCTTGTAATCGAGCATCTTCAAAATGATGCTGTTGCGAGAGATCTTCTAAACGCCAACGAACATTATTGGACCAATCATCGAGTAAGTCGTGATGTACGGCGGCTTTAGGAACGACGCGATCTAATTCCAATCCCACTAAGATAATTCGACAGCTAGGATTTGCATCCCAAATTGCTTCGATCGCAGCGGCACTATTATAGCCTAAGCCATAGCAGATATCGAGCAAATAAATCACCCCGGATAGCTGGGCCTGTTCCCGAAGATGGGTTGGCTGAACAAACTTTTGTTCGGCTTCTTGTTTCGCACCGTGGTGGGAATGAAATAACTCCCCAAATTCCTGAGAGAAAAAGGTGAATGACCCATCGTTGGTGGCCTGTGGGGTTAAGGTACGCACTAGGGGAACGCGAGGAAATTTGGGGGAAGACATGACATCTTAATGATGAAACGGCAATGATCGGCGTGAACGGTTACATGATACCACTTAAAAATTGCGCTTAAACAACTGTCGGGATTTTACAATACAGAATAATCAGCCAAGTTTTGAGCGAGATTAAACCTCGTCACGGTCGATGTTTTTCTCTTGAGGATTGAGGGTTGAATCTGAGCTGAATCGTGAACTCGGTTCCTTGGTCTGGAACCGACGAGCAGGTCAGTTCGCCGTCATGATATTTTCTAATAATCTGATAGCTCGTCGGGAGTCCCATACCCGTTCCGGTTCCTACGGGTTTGGTGGTAAAGAAGGGGTTGAAAATTTGGTCTTGGATTTGCCGAGTCATGCCAATTCCATTATCATGAATGGAGATTCTGACCTGGGTTGAGGTGATGGGTGCGGTTGTAATGGTGATGCAACCAACATAGTCGGATTGTTGCTCCCAGGGTAGCCTCTCTCGCCGCTGTTGAATAGCATCAATGGCATTGACTAACAGATTCATAAAAACTTGATTGAGTAAGCCACTGTAACATTCAATTGGCGGTAAGGCTGCATAGTGTTTAATGATTTCAATATCGGGTTCATCGCGACGGCCTTTCAGGCGATTTTGCAAAATCACTAGGGTACTATCGATGTTTTCATGTAAGTCTACGGCTTTGAGTTCGGCTTCGTCGAGTCGGGAGAAGGTTCGCAAGGATTTGACAATATCTCGGATGCGTGTGGCTCCATTCCGCATGGAGGTGATGAGTTGGTTAAAGTCGTCTTTGACAAAGTCGAGTTCGATATCTTCGATCAGTTTGGCGATCGCCTCGGATGGGGTAGGATATTCCTGTTGATAGGCTTGCACTAATTTCAGGAGGCTGTCTGCATATTCGGCGGTATATTGCAAGTTGCCGTAAATAAAGTTTACGGGATTGTTAATTTCATGGGCAATTCCGGCCACCAGTTGTCCTAAACTCGACATTTTCTCAGCTTGCACTAACTGAACCTGAGTTTCTTGTAACTGGCGATAAGCATGGCTGAGTGCTTCCCGTTTGGCTTTGGCTTCTTGATAGAGTTCTGCTTGCTGGATGGCGATGGCAATTTGGTCACTAATTTCATTGAGTAACTCCATTTCGTCCTCATCCCACTGTGCTTCATGACTGATGCGTGCCAGTTCAAAAATGCCCCAATAGCCATTAATACTACAAATTGGTAGGCAACAATAGCTATTAATTCCACTTTCACGACAGATGGCTTTTAAGCCTTCATCTTGACACTCTTCAACGGAGGTTAAATAATAGGGTTCATTGGCAATGATATGCTGATAGACACTGTTAAATCCGGGCAAAAAATGGGTACCAAGCCAATCTTTAACTTCGGGAACTTTCTCCTGAACTAAAATCTGTTGTTCAATGACCGGCTCTGAGGTCTCTGGATGACTCGCCTGATAACACCAACCAAAGGTACAAATATCGACATCAACGTCGGTAAAGATAGCTGTCACAGCATTCTGGACAATCACTTCTAAGTCTAAAGAATTCCGAATAGATTGAGTGATAGAACTTAAAATTTGGGTGCGCCGCAATAACTCTTGAACTTCGGTGGCTGCGGCTTGGCGTTCTGTAATATCTCGCGCAGCGGCGTAGATTAAGTCCTCTTCAGGAGCGGCCAACCATTCAATGTAACGATAGTCCCCGGCTCGGGTTCGATAGCGATTGACAAACTTAGAAATCGGCTCATGAGCGGCCAGGCGAGCCATCGTTTCGATGGTGATTCTGATATCATCGGGATGGACAAGATCAAGAATGTTAAGCCGTTCAAGTTCCTCAAGATCATAGCCGAGAACTCGTTGCCAACTGGGGTTGACTCGGCGAAATTTTCCTGTGAAATCGGCGATACAGAGTAAGTCGAGGGAAATGTTAAAGAAGCGCTCCAGTTCGACTTCGGCGGCTTTGCGATCGGAAATATCCAAAACAGTTCCGAAAAGTCGCACAATGCGTCCCTGAGAGATCTCCACTTCGACTCGACTGCTGACATAGCCAATTTCTCCATTAGCTTGGAGCAGGCGATGGTCAAAATGTTGGGCTTTTCCCTGGTTGCGTGCTAGGGCGATTTTGGCACAAAATTGGGCGCGATCTTGAGGATGAATGATACGAGTTAGCTCAGTAAAACTGGGTTCTCCTTGTTCGGGATGAAGTCCGAAGATATGAAACATCTCGTCTGACCAGATGACGGTGTCTGTGGCAATATCTAAAGACCAACTGCCAATATGACCAATCGCTTGGGCTTTTTGCAGTTCCTGAGTCAGTTGTCGTCGTTCTTGTTCGTCGGCTTTGCGATCGCGAATATCCCGCAGAATCGTTGAGAAAAATGGCTGTTCTCCGGGGTCTCCTGGATGGTATATGACTAACTGCTCAACGGGGATTTCTTGACCGTTGCTGAGAATTGCCGTTTCTCCACGCCAAATTCCTGAACGTTTGGCTTCGGGAATCCCTTGGTTGAGGAGCCGTTCTAAGGCCCAGGGAGGATGAAAATTAGAGATATGGTCGCTGTTTAAGGTTTCGTCATTAAAATAGCGTTGCCAGGATTGATTGACATAGAAAATATTGCCATCTGCATCGGCTGTTCCAATGAGATCGGAGGTGCGCTCAATGATATCAACGAGATGCTTTTGTCGAGCCGGTGAGCTACGTTTTTGAGGACGATGGGCTAAGATGGGTCGTAATACGGAAAGATGATGATGCGGGGTGACATGAGCGGTGGCGGCGTAGTCAACGGGACGAATTTCACCATCGGGACGGACGAGGCGAAATTCTCCCCGCGCGGTTCCTTGGCTGAGGAGATAGTCCCAGGCTTGCTGAAAATTGAATCCGGGTTCGGCAAAGTCGGCGATGCAGGTTTGCAAGAGTTGCGATCGCGGCAGTCCAAAAAGCTCACAGGCGGCGGCGTTGGCCTCGATATAGCATCCCTGGTCGTCGAGAACCACCATCGCATCGGGAGCGGCCTCAAACAGCGATCGCAGGTGAGCGAGGTCGAGGCGACTCGTCTCAACGTCTCGGTCATTCCTAGGGCGATCTTTGTCTGGAGGACAGTTCTCTTGGACGTTACCCGACATATGACGTTATCTTGACGAGATTGACGGTTAGCTGATCATTTTAACATGACGGTTGGCGGTTTATCTATCCTTGCGGATGCCGCTTTAACTGAATGTTTAAGGGTAACTCAATTATGAATTGAGTCCCTTCCCCGAGGGTCGATTGACATTTGAGTTTTCCCTGATGAGATTGGGTGATAATTTGATAGCTGGTGGGTAATCCCATGCCGGTTCCAGTTCCAACGGGTTTAGTGGTAAAAAAAGGATTGAAGATTTTTTCTTGGGTGCTGGCACTCATGCCACAGCCGTTGTCAGCAATGGTAATGGTAATGGTATTGGCAGAGGCGAGACGGGTGGTTAAGGTGACTTGACCTTGGTACTGTTCTAGTTGATCTGAATCTAGGTTTTTGCGTTTCACTTCGATCGCATCAATGGCATTCATGAGTAGATTCATAAACACCTGATTCAGTAAGCCGCTATAACAGGACACTTTAGGTAAGTTGCCATAGTGTTTGATGACCTGGATTTTTTGCGGGGAATTGTCCTGATGTAAGCGATTCCGCAGTAACACGAGGGTGCTATCGAGATTTTCATGCAGTTCTACATCTTTGAGACTTGATTCATCGAGACGGGAAAAGGTGCGTAGGGATTTGACAATATCACGGATTCGCGTTGCACCATATTTCATGGAGGTGATAATTTTAGGGAAATCATCAATGATAAATTCTAAGTCAATGGCTTCGCGGTAATTGCTAATCTCCTCGGGAGGATTAGGATAGGCTTGACTGTAGCGTTGACAGAGTTCAATTAAGCCTTGGGAATACTCGGCAGCATAGTCTAGGTTGCCATAAATGAAACTGACCGGATTGTTGATTTCATGGGCAATTCCTCCGACTAATTGTCCTAAGCTGGACATTTTTTCGGCTTGCAGTAACTGAATTTGGGTGTCTTGTAGTTGGCGGTAGGCTTGACTGAGTTCTTCGCTTTTACTTTGAGCCTCACGGTAGAGATCGGCTTGTTGGATGGCGATCGCCACTTGATTGGCAATTTCTTGTAATAGCCAAATATCGTCATCCTCCCATTCCTGGGTTTCACGAGTATAGCCTAAATGAAAGCCTCCGAGTCGTCCCCCACTGATCGAAATTGGAATGGCGCAGTAGGACTGGAGCGGGGAATTTTGAAATAAGGACTTCACTGATACATCATCGCAGGTTTGAATGGAGTTGATTAGATAGGGACGCTTTTCCATTAACGCGGCGTAAATTTTGGGGAAATCCTCTAAGCTGTACCGACCTAAAAAGCTCGGTACATCCTCGTCTTTTCGCTCATTTAAAACATAAAAATAATCTTTATTATTTTCTTTTTTAGATAAACCAAAACAGCAAAAACCGACTTCTAATTCATCAAAAATAGCGGCAACAGTACTCTCGATAATCCGGTCTAAGTCTAAAGAATCACGAATCTTGAGGCTGATTGAATTTAAAATTTGGGTGCGAACCAGAAGTTCTTGGCGTTCTCGTTCGGCTCGTTTGCGATCGCTGATATCTCGAATCAACGATAAGACTTCTGTATCCGTTGCTTTGACAAAGCGGGACTCAAAATGTTGATCCATTCCTGGAACGGGCAATTTATACTCAAAGATCTGTGGCTCTCCGCTCTTGAAGGTTTCATCAATGATACCTTTGACCACGGTAGCAAAGGCTTCGGGAAAAATATCTGCGATGTTTTTACCCACGAAGTTTTGAGGATCTTCAAATGCGGCTACATCTCGGGAGGGTTTATAGTCGAGAAAGACCGCCTCTCGGTTATAGCGAAACATCATATCAGGGATAGCATTGAGCAAGGCTCGAGTTTGTGCTTCTTCGTCTCGTAATTCTTCTTCAATTTTTTTTCGCTGCGTAATATCAATCACAACGCCAAAGAGTTTAACGGGATGATTGTTCTCTAATTCAACCTGAACCCGAGTATTGATATAGGCGATCTCTCCATTCGGACGGACAATACGAATGTCAAAGTCTTGGGGGATTCCAGTTTTCGCGTCGTTGGTGTATTTAAGGAAGCGGGGAATATCATCGGGATGGAACTGTTGCACATGTTCCTCAAAGGTGGGTTCTCCTTGACTGGGGTGCATCCCAAAGATGCGAAATACCTCGTCAGACCAAGTAATATCTTGTTTAGCAATATCAAATGACCAATTCCCCACATGGCCGAGAGCTTGAGCTTCTTTAAGTTGTTGCGTGAGCTGTTGTAGTTGTCGTTCTTTGGCCTGGCGATCGCGAATATCCCGGATAATCGTTGAGAAGTATTCTTCGTTTTCCGACTCCGACGTATGGTGCATAATCACCTGTTCTACAGGGATTTCTTCCCCAGTTGGGGTTAGGAGAGCGGTTTGGCCGTGCCAAATCCCTAGCCGATGCGCGTCAGGTAATCCTTCTTTGAAAATTAGCTCCAATACCCAGGCGGGACAGCTATCCTCTAACCGTTTTGGGATTTTGCCTAAATCATTATAAAAGTTTTGCCAGGTGCGATTGAGATAAAGAATGTTCCCGGCGGCGTCAGCAGTTCCGATGAAATCGGAGGTACTTTCTAAAATCGCCAACAACCGACGTTGATGAGATTCGAGGTCTTTCTGTCGGGTAATGTCACGAATATAGCCGTACCAAATGGTACTTCCATCGGGGAGATCTTTAGGAGTCGCATGACCGAGCAACCAGACGATATCACCTTTATTCTTAATGATGCGATATTCATAATACCAGGGAATCCCTTGCTCCCGAGAGCTGTGAATTGACTGCTCCATCCCCGCAACATCATCGGGGTGAATGATGTCAAAAATAACGCCAGCATCCTCTCTGACCGCTTCGGGACTGACGCCGTAAATCTCTCGTATACCTTCACTGGCATAGGGAAAATGATAGCTTCCATCGGGACGCATCCGAAACTGATAGATAATTCCAGGGATGTGGCGAGAAATCTGTTTTAGACAATTTTGCTCTGAGGGGACACTGGCCTCGACCTGTTCTATTGTTAATCGCGAGAGGAGTTGTTGCGTCGCCTTGAGTTGAGATTGGAGGGACGTTAATTCTTGGCGATGCCGTTGATCGTGATCTTGGAGTTTCTTTTGAAGCTGTTTAACCGTTTTTTGAGCCTGTTTGGTCTGAGTGACATCTCGCAGTGCTAAGACGTGATAAGAACCGGTGGCTTGATAGGTGATGGCATAGTCCACTTCCCGAATCTCGCGTTCCTGACAAATGATGCAGAATGAACCGCGAATTCTGCCTTGATCCTCTAATTTTTGTTGACATTCTGCGAAGTCAAATCCTGGTTCAGTGACACGATTGATCGATGAGTTGAGTAACTCAGCACGAGAACAGCAGAATAACTCGCAAGCCGCTTCATTCACATCGAGAAAGCTACCGTCGGAGTCTAAAATCACCATGGCATCTAAGGTCACCTCAAGAAGACCACGCCACTCGGATCGGGGTGGCATGAAGGACTTGACGGTAAATGGCTTCCCTCCTGAACCATCAAAGGAAGGATTTTGGGAAAACGCTCCGGGCATATGTCAACAGCAAAAGGGCTTGCGTTTCGACTATATCATAGGGATTTGGCGATCGCCGTTTTCGTAACTCGATGTTAAGTGATCCGGGGGATCGGGGTCTGCTTGTTGATTTATTAAGAGAACTTCACAAAGCTGCCAAATGTCCCGAGTTTTTACGGGATTTTGCCCCGGATTTTCAGGGTTCTTCACAATAAATTCACAGTGTGGAGGCGGGAGGCTTGCCGCTTTGGTACGAATTGACGGGGATGCGGCACAGTCGATTGTGACTTAGGGATGGGATTGGCTCTTGTTACCTAAAAGATGGCTCTCTGGGGAGAGTTGGAACATCGTCAAGGTGTTACGTCCAAAGTTGTGCAAGGCGATCGCGAACCTGGGTAAAGGTTTCAAAGGGTTCGTAGGTTACACCCCGTTGTGTAAGATAACCACAGAGGCGATCGCGAGCAAAGACCCGAGGGGCCGCCAGAGCCGCTTTGAGATCGGTAACGGAATCCCCAATGAGAATCCAATCGGGTTCTCCGTAATGCTCAATCACAGCCAGTTTATTGACCATTTCTCCCGCTCCCTCGAACTCCGAGTCAGGAGAACAGTAGGTTCCGTGGGTTTGCAGTTGCACCGCATGGATTCCCTGCACCCGCTGGCGTAACTCTCCCAACACCGCTTCAACCACCCCTTGAATCCCTCCCGACACCACCACTAAGGGAACATCTCGTTCATCGAGAAAATCGAGCAGTTCTACAAATCCTGGGCGAATTTGATAGGTAGCGGCCAGCTTGAGAATTTCTGGGTAATCGGCGGAGGGAATGGCTTCAAGCATCTGATGGACTCCCTCTTGTAGACTGAGGCTGAGGTCATAAATTTGCGGCAGAACGCGGCGGGCCACGTCTGGGGCAAATCGTTCAACGGTAGAGATAAAGGTATCTTCGAGGGTGATGGTTCCGTCGAAATCGCAAAAGATAATTGGAGACATGGGGGAAGAAGGCATGCGTGCAAGAGGCAACAGGCAAGAGGGGGCGAGAGTTTGTTAAACTGAGGGGGTTGTTGCCCGGTCAGTTTAAGGCAACTGTACAACAGATTCATCTGTGTTTTCCCTTCCTAGAGCCATTCATGAGCGACGACCTGCGAACCGAACTGCAAGAGGCGATCGACAATCGACGCACCTTTGCAATTATCTCCCACCCCGATGCCGGGAAAACCACGCTCACCGAGAAGGTGTTGCTATATGGGGGGGCGATTCATGAAGCGGGGGCCGTGAAGTCGCGGCGATCGCAGCGTCACGCCACGTCCGACTGGATGGCTATGGAACAACAGCGGGGAATTTCGATTACTTCAACGGTGTTGCAGTTTCTCTACAAAGATCATCATATTAATCTCCTTGATACTCCTGGACACCAAGACTTTGGCGAAGATACTTATCGCACTCTGACGGCGGCTGATAATGCGGTGATGTTGGAAGATGCGGCTAAGGGGTTGGAACCCCAGACTCGCAAGCTGTTTGAAGTCTGTCGGATGCGATCGCTGCCGATTTTTACTTTTATCAATAAAATGGATCGTCCCAGTCGCGATCCTCTCGAACTCCTCGATGAGATTGAACAGGAGTTGGGGTTAGCGACGTATCCGGTGACGTGGCCGATTGGCAGCGGCGATCGCTTCACTGGGGTGTATGATCGCCGCCAAGGCAAAGTTCACCTTTTCAAACGCACTGCTCACGGAACCAAAGCCGCCGAAGATACGATTTTTGAACTCGGAGATCCCCGTTTAGCGGACTTAATTGAACCGGAACTCTATCATCAACTCAAAGATGAAATTGAAATCCTCGATGAACTGGGAACCGAGTTTGATTTAGAGGCGATTCACAGCGGACAACTGACCCCGGTCTTTTTTGGCAGTGCGATGACCAATTTCGGGGTGCAGCTGTTCTTGGATGCTTTTGTGGACTATTCCTTGAAACCCTATCCTCGCCACAGTACCCGAGACGATATTGACCCCACTTATCCTGAGTTTACGGGGTTTGTCTTTAAGTTGCAGGCCAATATGGACCCCAAACACCGCGATCGCGTGGCCTTTGTGCGCGTCTGTAGTGGTAAATTCGAGAAAGACATGACCGTGCAACACGCGCGAACCGGAAAAACCGTGCGTTTGTCTCGTCCCCAAAAACTTTTTGCTCAAGGGCGAGAATCCCTTGATACGGCTTATCCTGGGGATGTGATTGGCCTCAATAATCCGGGAATGTTTGCCATTGGTGACACGATTTATAATGGCAAAAAATTGGAATATGAGGGGATTCCCTGTTTTTCTCCAGAAATTTTTGCGTATCTGCGGAATGTGAACCCGTCGAAGTTTAAGCAATTCCGTAAAGGGGTAGCGGAACTGCGGGAAGAGGGGGCCGTGCAAATTATGTATTCGGTGGATGAGTCGAAACGAGATCCCATCCTGGCGGCGGTGGGCCAACTGCAATTTGAGGTGGTTCAATTCCGCATGGAAACTGAGTATGGGGTGGATACTCGTTTGGAACTGTTACCCTTTACGGTGGCCCGTTGGGTTCAGGGAGGTTGGGAGGCCCTGGAGGAGGCTGGCCGCATTTTTAATACGGCGGCGGTGAAGGACAGTTGGGAGCGTCCGGTGTTGTTGTTCCGCAATGAGTGGAATGTGGCCCAGGTTCAGGCGGATCATCCTAAGTTACAGTTGAGTAATATCGCCCCGGTGGTGTCGGGGAAAGAGCCGATTGAACGCTGATGGAACGGGGTTTAGGAGCGATCGCCTAGGCCGGCTAGCGTCGATGCCGACAGAGCCAGATTAACCCTTGAGCGGCCCACCAGGCTAGCACCGCTGAAGCTATACTCAGCAAGACGGCGATGGCAAAGGGATGCCAAGTCTCCCCCCGCTGGGTTTGCCAGGGAAGGGTCATTGGTTCTTCAAAGATTAAGGGAGAGGTTGAGGCAACGATCGCCCCGGCGGCAATTCCTACGCCAACAGTTTGGATTTGTCGTTCTAGGCTGCGATCGCGCTCCGCTTGGTCAATTTCGACTAATCCCCGAATTGTACTAATTGCCGTATCTAACAGCCGTTCCCCTTGCTGAAGATACACAAAATTGGCGTTAATTTGTCCCTGAAATATACCAAACATTTGCTTAGCCTGATGTCGCCATTCGGTTAAATCAGCTTGACTTTTGACCTCCATTCGTGTTAAAATATCGAGATAATTTTGCCGGTTAATGGCGATCGTATTCTCGAAGGTTGCTAAACTCCGCATTTGCTGCGAATAGCGCAACGATAAATCCAACAAATTCTTGATATCCTGTTTTAAGACCTGTAACTCCGTCTCCGACAAATCTGGAGGGATAGTGGTGGCAATATTCGGGGGAAAAGTACGAATGGTGGCCTCAATGGTGTCAATCTCCTGATTCGCCTTTTCATATTCCTGGCGACTGTCGAGATAATTTTGGCAAATCTTGCGTTCATAACAAAATAACTCCGGTAACGACCATTGAACAGCATTGAGTTTCTCTTTACTCTCCTCTGAAAAAATCAGCAAAATCAGAATCTGTCCGTAAGGGTGACGATGATTTACATCCTGATACTCATACAAAAATCCCCCCAAAAACTCCCGACAAGCCAAGAAAGGCGG
>NZ_JAWOCL010000072.1:0-6581 GCF_046483825.1 Sodalinema sp. | reverse complement strand
CGAAGGCGGCGATCAGGAAGATCCACTTCACCGCGCGCACGAATCCCTCCGACTTGTGGTGGAAGACTCCCTGTTCCCTGTTCCCTGTTCCCTGTTCCCTCTCTAGCTTTCCCGCAACACATACCCCACACCGCGCACGGTTTGAATAAGTCGTTTATCGCCTTCATTTTCGATTTTTAGGCGTAAATAGCGGATGTAGACTTCAATGACATTTGACTCCCCCATAAATTCATAGCCCCAGACGTTTTCTAGGATTTGTTCACGGGTGAGAACTTCGCGGGGATGTTCCATGAGATATTTGAGGAGTTCAAACTCTTTCATGGTTAGATCGATCGCCCGTTCGGAATTGCGATCGCCCCCGCGAACACCCCGAAACGCCTGACGACTGGGTAAATCCAGCAACAGATCAGCAAAACGTAACTGATGAGTATCCGGGTGTTCAGGCTTGAGATAAAACGCCACCATTTTCAGAAATTCATGGGAACGGTAGGGTTTAATCACGTAATCATCGGCCCCAGCTTCGAGACAGGCCACGCGATCGTCTAGGGTATCACTCGGTAGCATCATCATCACCACGGCCCGATTGCCGACACTGCGTAGATGTTTACACAGCCATAAGCCTGAGTTACCTGGGAGAGTACGATTAATTGCAATTAGCCCCGGCTGCATCTCCGCAACTTGATGGAGGCTATTATGGGCTTCATGGGCGATCGCCACCTCATAGCCCGCTTCCTGTAAATCTAGGGCAATCCGTTGGGCCAGAGGGGGTTCCGGTTCAACCACCAACACCGAAGATTGCAACTCTAAGTTAACAGTATCCATAGCAGCACGGTTAAAAACAATGAACAAGGAACAATATAAGGGTCTTCTGGGTTCAGGGTGATCAGGAAAATTTATGGCGGATTACATCCATTGCTGTCGGGGCATAACCCACCCCTACCCCTCCCAGGAGGGGATTTTTCGCCCCTACAATTTTGTATCAAATGCTTAAAAACTCAAAACCCGGCGTTCGCAACAACACCGGGCCAACCAACTCACGATGAATCGGGTTAAGATCCACCCGAGAGGGAACGAGGAATCCGTCCCCCATTCACCGCATCCCGGAACTCTTCAACATCCGGGCCGTAATCAATGGGTAGAACCGCCACAATGTTCTCATGGGGACGAGGAATAATCACCCAAGACTCCAACGTCGCCCCATAGGTTCGTTCAACGGCGGCGATTCCGGCATCCATGGCCGTCTTCACCTCCGAGACATCCCCACGGATATTAATGTTAAAACGGGCGCTTCCCACACGGATATAGCCCACGAGGGTCACTCGTCCAGCTTTTACCATCGCGTCGGCGGCCGCCATAACGCCTGGGAACCCTTTGGTTTCAATTGATCCTACTGCCTGCTGTGTCACGGTTGATCTCCTAAATTTGGCATGGTTGGGGTATGATTGACCCCCATTAAAGATGTATAACTTGAAGCGTTTTTATCCAAGCGCTGTGTTAAAGCCTCTGGAAAGCCTAATGTAGCGATGTTCGGGTCGCGATATTCGGGTCGTAATTTTCGGTCATCAGACCTCCCCCCCCTTAAAACCCAACCCAAAAATTATCCATCATCCCCCATCGCTATGGCAAGGGAATCCCCATTCCTCAGCGAAATGGCTCAGTCGTTTCCGTGTAGTGAATGGGTAAGACGGCCACGATATTCTCTGGGGGGTTAGGGACAATATAATGAGACATAATTTTACCCCCAAAGGTCTTTTCCACAGCGGCCAATCCTGCCTTCATGGCTTCTTCGACTTCCGACACTGGTCCGCGAAAAGCAATGGCAAATTGACCACTTTCAGCCTTGTCAAAATACACCAGCGTCACGCGAGCTGCTTTCACAGAAGCATCGGCTGCCGCTAAAATGGAGGGAAACCCCAGACTTTGAATCATACCGACGGCAACGGGCATTAGATAGAGCGTCCTCGTAGCATCAAATTGGGCTATCCCATTGTACAAGCTAACTGTACAACTGAACGAAGCCAAGTTACGATTGGAAGTGACAATCACAAAAAACGTAACGTTTCTTGACCGCGATGGAGCTTCGCATCGGCAACGGCTATGACATTCACCGCCTCGTAGAAGGGCGACCCCTAATCTTGGGTGGCGTTGTGTTACCTCACGATCGCGGCCTCGACGGCCACAGTGATGCCGATGTCCTCACTCATGCCATCATGGATGCCATGCTCGGCGCGCTCAGCCTCGGCGACATTGGCCATTACTTCCCCCCCACGGATGAGCAGTGGCGCGGCGCCAACAGCCTCACCCTCCTCGAACAAGTCAACCGCCTCATCCAGCAAAAAGGCTGGACCATTAGCAATCTCGATAGCGTCATTGTCGCCGAGCGTCCGAAACTCAAACCCCATCTTCAGGAGATGCAGGAGAACCTGGCTGAGACCCTGCAACTCGATCCAACGGCGATCGGTATTAAAGCTACCACCAACGAACGACTCGGCCCCGTCGGACGGGAAGAAGGAATTGCCGTTCATGCCGTTGTGCTTCTGGCCAAGACAGATTAGCAGCTAGGGATTAGAATTGAAAACTAGCCTGGAGCCTCAGGCTCACTATTTCCTGGATCATGTCTGTGCTAATTCCTCTCTCACCGCGTCCCCACAGAGTCCGACAGCTCATGACCCTAGTCCTGCTGGGAGTCGTTCTGTTGTTGGGCCTCAGTGGCTGTCAACTCGAACGCTTCCGAGTTCAGGAGGCGGCGGAGAGTCAAATCATCTTGGGACAAATTAGTGACCCCAAAACCTTCAACGCCGCATTGAGTCAGGAGTCTCCCAACGTCTTCGCCTATATCTACGAGGGACTGGTGACCTCCGACGGGGTTACCGCCGAAGTGATCCCGCAACTGGCGGAGTCTTGGGAGATGTCCGAGGATAATCTGCGGCTCGTCTTTACGCTGCGAGAGGGATTACGCTGGTCTGATGGGGAACCCCTGACGGCGGACGATGTGGTGTTTACCTTCAATGATATTTACTTCAACCGCAACATTCCCAGTTCGACCCGTGATGTGCTGCGAGTGGGTGAAGCTGGTGAGTTTCCCACGATTCAGAAACTCGACGATCGCCGCATTGAAGTCCTACTCCCCGAACCCTTTTCCCCCATTCTCCGAACCCTCGGTTCTCCCATTTTGCCAGAACATATCCTACGTTCAGCGGTTGAGGATGTCAATGCTGAGGGAGAACCCCGCTTTAACACCCTCTGGGGAACAGACACCCCTCCAGAGGAAATTATTAGCAATGGTCCCTATCGCTTGTCCCAATATCGGCCGGGACAACGGGTCCGTTTTGAACGCAATCCCTATTATTGGGATACGGAAGAAGACGGAACCCCGAAACCGCATATTGAAGAAGTGGTTTGGCAGGTGGTGGAAAATCAGGACACTCAGTTATTACAATTTCGTTCAGGTGGCTTGAGTTCGATTAGCGTCAGTCCGTCTTATTTTTCCTTGCTGAAACAGGAGGAAGAGCGGGGAAACTTCACGATTTATGAAGATGGACCCCAAATGGGGACGACGTTTATTACCTTTAACCTCAACCGGGGCAAAAATCCCAATGGGGAACCGCTCGTTGACCCGATTAAGTCAAAATGGTTTAACACGCTCGCTTTTCGTAAAGCGGTTGCTCATGCGATTGATCGTCCGACGATGATCAATAGTATTTATCGCGGCTTGGGGGAACCCCAAAATTCACCGATTTCTATTCAAAGTCCCTATTATTTGTCTCCTGAAGAGGGACTCCCGACCTATGAGTATAATTTGGACCTGGCTCGACAACTGTTGCTCGATGCGGGGTTTTCGTATGATGAGCGCGATCGCCTCTTGGATGAAGACGGAAATCGGGTTGAATTTGAACTGATTACCAATGCGGGGAACCAAACTCGTGAGGCCATTGGTGCGCAGATTCGTCAGGATTTAAGCCAGATTGGGATTCAGGTTAATTTCACACCGATGGGGTTCAATAATTTAGTCAATAAGCTCAGTTCAACTCTGGATTGGGAGGCGCATCTCATTGGCTTTACGGGAGGCGTTGAACCCCACGGAAATTTGACGATTTTTGGGGTTGATGGACGGTTACATAGTTTTAATCAGGGTCGTGATGATCCCCCAATTGAGGGACGGGTGGTCGAAGATTGGGAGCGAGAGATTGAGTCTCTTTATATTCAAGCCTCTCAGGTGTTTGGGGATGAGGAACGCAAAGAAATTTATGGGGAAGCGCAAATTTTGGTTCAGGAAAATCTACCCTTTATTTATTTGGTGAATCCCCTTTCCATGGCGGCGGTTCGTAATACCATTGAGGGAACCCGCTATTCAGCCATTGGCGGGGTGTTTTGGAATCTTCCGGATCTGAAGATTTCTGAGGATTAGGGAGTGTTTGGGATGGATTCAGCGCAATTAGAAACGCTGCTGGGGTTGGTGGCGACGGGGGAAATAGCTCCTCAAGCAGCCCTTGACAAAATAGAGAAAATATGCTATGAGCCGGTTGGTGAATTTGCCAAAATCGATCATCAGCGGAGTTTACGGACGGGGTTTCCCGAAGTGATTTGGGGTCAGGATAAACGTCCTGAGCAGATTGTCGAGATTATGATGGCCATGCGCGATCGCCAATCGGTGGTGATGGCGACTCGGGTGGGGCCGCAGGCCTATCGTGTGATTCGCGATCGCCTGCGAGATGTCCGCTACTATCCCCAGGCCCGCATTTGTGCGATCGCCCCTGATCCGCTCTCCATCCAGCATCCCGGCACCATCGGCATTGTCAGCGCCGGAACCGCCGATCTCCCTGTGGCTGAGGAAGCCGCCGTCACCGGAGAACTTTGCGGCTTTGAGGTGTTTCGCCTCTGGGATGTGGGGGTGGCGGGAATCCACCGCCTGCTGAGGAATCAACATCTCCTGAAACAGGCCCAGGTGTTAATTGTCGTGGCGGGGATGGAAGGCGCGTTACCCAGTGTGGTGGCGGGGTTAGTGGATGCGCCGGTGGTGGCGGTTCCCACCAGCATCGGCTACGGGGCCAGTTTTGGCGGTCTCGCTCCCCTCCTGACGATGTTAAACTCCTGTGCGACGGGAATTGGGGTGGTGAATATCGATAATGGCTTTGGCGGGGCCATGTTGGCGGGGCAAATTCTACGCACTGGGGAAACGTTAATGCGTCAATCTCCCTGATTACCTTGACCCCAAAAGACCCCACCCCGGAGGCGGTCTTCTAGCTTTCAAGAAACGGCTTGAGGGCTGCAATTTTCTCGGCTAGATTGTCATCGTAACGAATCACAAAGGGAGAATAACCGCTCAAAAAGTCCAAGTCATCTCGAAGTTGTTTATCTTTGGCGTGTTGTTCTGAGGTGTCGTGAACGGAACCATCGCAAAAAATCGCCAGTTTTGATTGTTCATAGATAAAGTCGGGTTTGCAATTGGCCTCAGCCAGCAAGGCTTGTGCGGAGTCGGGTAAGGGCAAATCACTCTCATAGATTGCCTGTAATACTTGGCGTTCTAAATCAGAATTGGGGTCTGTTTGTTGCAGCAGTTCTTGAAAGCGAGATTGCCGATCGCCCTCCAGTTCTGGCTGTACCGTGCTACCCCCTAACTGTTGTAAATACTCGTGAATTAAGGTGCGATTTAGCAGGGGATGGTCAAATTGATTGCGGTAAGATAGGAGGCATTCATAACAGGCTTGCACGCAAGTCGGTTTAGGCGTGATGAAATGGCAAATATCTAATGCCACTTGGCTGATGCGTTGCAGGGAGGTTGGGTCAGTTAAAATTTGCGATAGCACTCCTGCGCCACCTTCAGCAGATTCCCAGAATAAAATGGTTTGAGAACGTCCCAATCGTTCCGAGGCTAACTCGTTTTCTTCTAATTTATAAATGGCTTGAATTGCTCGTTCCATTGCATATTGCAGGGTTACCACAAATGCCTGAGTTTGTTCCGAGGGTAACTGTTGGGGAGACACCAATAAAACGTTACTGGTTTCGCGGACCATTAAATGAACTTGACTATGGACAGATTCGGGGCTACTTTGTTGTTTTTCTCCCATCTCGCCCCAATTGCCAGTTTGCACGTCTAACTTGAATCCTCGTTCCCGGTTTTTGCGTAAGCCACGATTCAAGCGCCAAATAGCCGCCGCATCTCCATAGGTTAATTCGAGCAAGGTTTCCCCCGTTTCCGAGGTAACGGTCGCCTTTCGAGGTGCTGTTTCAAAGCGGTAGTGGGTGGTCAGATTGTACCCATATTTCAACCGTTCCTCTTCATCGCAGGTGATGCGATCGCGCCGCCGGGTGAAGACGGTTTGCATCTTTAAGACGCGATCCACTTTGGCGGGATTGCCTTGTTCATCGGCAACCAAGCGGCTGCCGCAATTTTCGCAGGTTTCTCGCACGGCGGCTTCGCCATCATGGAAATAGCCGCATTCGGCACATACCGCAATCCTCTGATAAGGAACATCTGCACCGTGAACGATCGCCGTTCGTGCCACCTGAAATTTATTCCCCTCATAATAGACAATGTTAGACGGGGCAAACTCACGAATGGCGATCGCTCTTGGACGGGC
>NZ_JAWOCL010000088.1:0-2996 GCF_046483825.1 Sodalinema sp. | reverse complement strand
GAAGTCGCCGAGGGCTTCGGAAAAGGGACCCCAGTTGGTTCCAAATTGAAATTCCATGGGAACGCCACTGGCGACGCCGATACCGAAGTTGAGGACGTAGAGTTTAGCCCAAAACCGAGCATGGTGGTAATAGTCGGGGTTACGGGTTCGTAACCAGAGTCCCTCGACGATAACCAGGTAAATGGCCATTCCTGTGGTGAGGATGGGCCAAAGCATATGAAAAATCGCGGTTAAGGCAAATTGTAGCCGCGATAACACTAGGGTGTCTTGGAGAAACTCCATAATCTTAATTCTTGGATGAGGCGTGCAGCGGGTGGGACAATATCTCCCGTATTTGTTATATCGCAAACCTATGGGAAAATGGAACGACGGCTGGTCAAAGATGTCCGAATTTCATCAAAATCTCGCGGGGTTAACTCTTCTTGCGGGCTGAGGATGCAGGATTGGACTGGGTTGATGGCGGTTTAGAGTTAGGGGTCAAGACTGGCATGACCCATGGATGGTCGGGAGGTTCGGGAGGATAGTTTGAGGGGGGTCTAAGGATTTTATTGCGGTATTCTACGGTTGTTGATGAGTTGAATTGACGGTTTTGAGTGGGTGGCGATCGCATCAATCGCCGCACCATTTTTTTGCCTGTTTTACTTGTATTTTTCTTAAAACTATGCTAGTCAAATTCGGTTTTTATCGTCGCAATTCAGGGGGACGCTCAGGGGGAGTGGCACTGGATCTGTTCACGTGGATATTTCTAAATACAGACCGATGAAATAGGACGTTTTTTATCTGAAAGACCCAGCCTAGACAGGGCTTAGCTATAATCAATTGTCTATTCTTAAGGGTCTAGCAGGACTCAGCCATTAGCATGGAGGAGACGAGGCCGGTGAGGTGCGATCGCCATCGGGGGTCGTCTTGGGAGAAGCGCCAAAATCGTCATATTCGAGCCGTTGGGGCAAAACTGAGACGATAAGCATTGCTTAAAAGTTCCCAAATTCCCCGAATTATCTTGATTTTAGCCGTTGAAAGAAGGCAGTTGCACAAGTGTCACAGGCTTAAGGTGGAAGAATGCTGCTAATTTCTAATATGTTTCGGCAACTTGATTGACTTTTGAGAGAGCCAGATATAGACTCAAACCGACACGCTGCGGTAACAAGCCCAATTGAGATCTGACTTTTCAAACACGGTAGCATCATGAAACCCATCCGCACCCCATTTCAAACCATGACAAACATTGTATCGCGATCGCTCGGTCGTACCCTAGCCGCCGGTGCCGGAGCCGCACTCCTCCTCTGGAGCGCTCCTGCTGAAGCCCTCGAAACCATCATCATCCGCTACAACCAAGACGAAGTCACCGTCACCCTCGACGATATCATCAACTTCGGCCGCACGGGAGACCTGCCCGAACTCGAACAACTCTTGATGGACCAAGAAGATCTCCTGCAAGAAGCGGCCGACGACGTGCTGAATGTCTTACAAGACGCTCTGACTGAAGAAGTGCGCTTGAGTTCTCGTTTGCGCCAAGACATCGCCAGTTTCCTCAACAGCAGCACCGGTGAGTTTGTGGTTCTGCAACTCAACCGTGTCATCAGCAACGCTGACGATACCGACGATATCGACTCCTTGCGTAGCGCTCTGATTAACGTCTATGAGACCAACGAGTTTGTCTCCTTCCTGACCCTCCTCGAAGCCTATCCCGACGACGTCGTACGAGTCAATGCCACTGGACTCGAAGGCGTCGTTCGGGATGTCGATCTCTTCGTCAACCAGATTGAACCGGCTCTAAACGTGATTCGCGACTTGTTGCAAGACTTTGTCTGCGAACCTCGCGAGCAAAGCCAGGGGCCTGCCAACAGCGAAAGCGCCTCGACCTTGGAGACGCAGACAGGTCTACAAGTGAATGTCTCTGAGTCTGGCTTAGTCTTAGAACCCTCTGACTCGCAATTTGCTCAAACTCCTGTCCACTAAACCCCAGAGGTTGTTATGTTAAATCAAAATGGTCTCGGCCAGAAGCGTGCTTGCGCCCCCAAGCCATCTGCACCTCGGCGATATTGGGCAACCCTTTGTGGCCTAGGAGCGGGACTGATTGTATCCGCACTGGGAATGGAGCCGGTTACGGCGGCTCAACGTCTAGTGGTCACCTACGGGCCAGCTGATCGTAATATCCCGATCTCACAATTAGAAGAAGTGGCCGCAACTGGAGTCATTCCCCGTGATGCTTCGGTGCTGCGGTTTGTTGCCAATCAAGCCGATCTGACGGGAGAAGAGTTACAGTCAATCTTGACTCAAGAGGTTGGCGTCAGCTTACGATTCATTGACGATGTGACCTATACTCTCCCCGGAGAGTATGTTTTGTTCCAAATGGGACAGGTCTTTCACAACCGCGCCAAGGTCGCAGAAATTCAATCCCTGCGGGCGGCATTTATCAATTCGGTGAGTGATGATGGCCGGATTTCTCTGTTGCAGTTCCTGCAAAACTATCCCACCCCAGACTTGTATATTGATGGTCTGACCTTGGAGGGAAATGCTCGCGATGTGGTTAATGTGGTTAACGACCTTGGCGATCGCCTCGCCGGTCCGATCGCCGTTGCACAAGACTTGATTGATAGTTTCGTCTGTGAACCGGCCCAACGCGACTAATTCCTTGAGATGAGTCGCCACGACTGACTCCAATAATGGACAGTTAAACATGGGCATTTGACCAGCATAAAATGCTAGTTAGAAAAAAGTTTCAGACGTTATTAATGTCCTATCTGTTCTGACTGTATATCTACATAATTCAGAATCCCGATGTTCTAATGTGGAACGTCGGGATTTTTGCCAATTGCCCGAAAAAGGCGATAAATGAACGCCCCTTCCCAGTTCCGGTGTTCCCTGTTCCCAGTTCCGGTGTTCCCTGTTCCCAGTTCCGGTGTTCCCAGTTCCGGTGTTCTCAGTTCCGGTGTTCCCTGTTCCCTGTTCCCTGCAACAAAACTTAAAACGCCAAACCGCCTCAGAAGGCAGAG
>NZ_JAWOCL010000097.1:0-12431 GCF_046483825.1 Sodalinema sp. | reverse complement strand
CGAGGGGTTAAGCACTGGCTCCCCATAGACCCAAGAATCCCCACGCCTTCAGGCTGGGGAGTGTCAAATCGACAATGGTGCATCGTTGGCCTGGTTAATTGATCGCCAGCAGCGACAAGTTTGGCTATATCGCCCCCAACAGCGGCCTCAATGTCTGGAAAACCCAGTACAGGTGAGTGGAGAGCCTGAATTGCCCGGTTTTCAGTTAATGATGGCCTCCATTTGGTAGGGGCTATTTTGGCCTGGCGTCACTCAGACACGACATCTTTGGGGCGATCGCGTTTCAACATCACCGTAGCCAGGATAATTCCCACAATCGCTAATCCTCCCATCGGATAAAACGCATAGATATAACTCCCAAACCAATCCCGAACTTGTCCCGCCACGAGGGTTCCCAACAAGGCCCCGACACCATAGGCGGTGAAGACAATCCCGTAATTTTGAGCATAATCATCAGGATTAAACAGCCGTAGCGTCGCCGTGGGTGCGAGGGCTAACCATCCCCCCAGGGAGAACCAAAAGAGGCAAAAAGCAACGATATAGGTGGCGACTTGTCCCTCTTGGGCATTCACCATCAAAATACAGGCAATAAGAATTAGGGTATAGGAGGCGATCGCCACATAACGGGGTTGCAGGCGATCGCACAACCAGCCAAACAGCGGCCGACTCGCCCCATTGAATAAGGCAAAAATCGAGACACTGGTTGCGGCCAGTCCTGGATCAATGGCAATAATTTCTTCCCCAACAGGACTCGAAATCCCAATCGCACTTAGCCCAACAAAAGTCCCAATGGTATAACAAATCCAGAGACCATAAAAAGAGGGGCTTTTGAGCATCTTATCTGGATAGCTAACTGGTGCTACCATAGATGCTTTATTGTTATTTTTTTGCGATGGAACCCAACAGGATGGGGGCAACTTCATTGTCGTTGAAACAACCAAAATAATCACCGCAAACAAGGCTCCCAAAATAAATAACGTTGGTCGAGCCTGATAGCGATCAATCAAAAACTTAGCCAAAGGAGCCGTGATAAACGGAGACAACCCAAAGCCAACAATCGTTAAGCCCACGGCCAACCCTTTCTTATCGGGGAACCACCGAGCCGACACCGCCATCGGAACGCCATAGGTAATGCCCACACCAATTCCAGCAATTACACCATAGCCGAGAACCATCACGCCAATATTGTTGGCAAAACTTGCGAGAATATAGCCCAGCCCGACAATAACGCCTCCAATTGCTGTCATCAACCGGGTTCCCATGCGGGTAATATAAAACCCTGCAATGGGCATCGTAAAAGCATAGCAAAGCAGGGCAATCATATAGGGCAGTAAGCTTTCGGTCGCCGTCAAGCTCAAATCTGCCTCCAGAGGCTTTCTAAAAATACTCCAAGAATAAACTGTCCCCAGACAAAGCAAAACCAGCATTCCCAGAGGAATCAGCAACCAACGCCCTCGTTCCGGAGGAAGTCCGAATAGCTTTAGGTCTGATTCTGGTGTAGAGATATTCATCACTGACCCCTGTTTTTCGGTTTTTAGACTATAGAGCAATCAACCCAGAGAATCAAGTCTCCCGTAGGCGTTCGTTAACATAAGCTCAAACCGCCGCTGAAGTCGGGGCGGCCATCTGGGGTACAATCAGAGCAACGGAGATAACCAGATGGGGCGGAAGTACGTTGTCTACATATACAGGTCGTTATCAAAGCCGGTTTTTTAACTTTGTTGCCGAACAGTCGCTACGGTTGGGCAACGCCACCGCCAAAGCCGCCCGTCATGTTCGCTTTGCGGCCACAACTGCGGTTCAAACCGTACTATATCCTGTTTACGCCCTATTTCAGACCGCCCGTCGTCTCGATCGCCAAGTTCGAGGCGGCCAGCGTCAGCAAACCCCTCTCCCTCCCGCCGATGGTCCCATTCAGGAGATCCTCGAAAACGTCGCCCGCCTCAACGTCACCTCCCAACAACCGATTCAAGCCCTGGCCAGTTCCTGTTCTGATGGACATTTGGTACTGATTACCCCTGACAATCAGGTTCTCGATCTCCTCACTCGCGAACAACAAGACGATCTCGATCAGCAGCTTCTCCAAGCCATCGCCGGCTATTGGCATCAAACCCTCAAAGCCGTTCGTCCCGCTCCGAAACCCTATCCGGTGCGAGTCTTTCATCGAGCGATGCGTTGGGTGCAACGCAGTCCCCTGGCTCTATCCCTGAACTTGTTTCAGGAAACGGACCTCGTACAACCGGTCCCCAAGCCTCGGCCCGATTCCCCACGAGAGAGCCAACCCTCGGCGTTATCTCCTCAAGCCGTGGCCCTCATCGATCGCCACATCGCCTATCTCGAAAACGAGTATCTCCTCCCCATCGTCGAGGAACCTGAACCCGTTTGGGTTAAAGTTGGTCTGCTGGTACAAGCGGCGATCGCCTATTTCTTTGGCGACAACAACAACGACAACGAGGCCCAGACAGGCTTGAATCCCGCAACCGCTTCAGCGTCTGCTGAGTCCTTAACAGGAGATAACTCGCCCCAACTGACCGCCGGTGGTGGGGCCATGAAACGCCACTCAAACCGGGTCGCTGTCACCGCCAACACATCGAATCACGCCCGATTCTACCACCGCATTCAAGACCTCATCGAAGGGGCGATCGCCTACTTCTTAAACCTCGACAGTCCCCGCCACCCCAAGCAACGCCGCAACTTACAGGCTAACCCCAACCGGGGCGATCGGACCCTCCCCGATCCCTGGGATACCCCAGAACTCGCGGCCCAATACCCCTTTGGCATCATCGCCGCCGCCACCGCCGCCATCCCTCTCCCAGACAGCGTCAGCTTCAACAATCCCTTCGGGGAGTTTCCGACAACCGCCATCAACCCGAACCCTCCAGGAGATCTCGCCTATCCTCAAGCCCCCAAATCTGGCAAGCCGCAAGTCGTTCAGCCTTCCAATCGGGCCATGACCCCCTCCTCAATCTGGGAAACCTCTGGAGATATGCATACTGTGGCCGCCTACTCCCAGGATGAATGGCAACCCGAGTTTAAACCTGAGTGGATCGAAACCTATGTGAATGATGTTCATTATGTCCGCCATCCCTTGGAAATAGTCCTACATTGGCTCGATACTCTCTTGTTGAAACTTGAAACTTGGGTGATTCGACTTTGGAAACGGTTGTTTTAAAGAAGGGAATAGGGGATAGAAGGGAACAGGGAACACCGGAACAGGGAACACCGGAACAGGGAACAGAAGGCAATAGGCAAGAGGAAAGCTAGCAAGAGGCAATAGGCAAGAGGCAAGAGAAGGGAACACCGGGATACCGGATAACCCACCCCGCCCTCCGGGAACCTCTCCCAAGAGGGGAAAGACGTAGGGGCGTACCCTTGTTGTCGCCCTCTTCTTCCGGCAAAAATAATTAAACTCATCTCACAATCCCTCGCAAATGTTACAGTCTAAAACCCCATTTTTAGACGCTCTTAAAGCTGAAGCAAACTCGTCTCAAACTCCCTTTTACTTCCCTGGACATAAACGGGGACAGGGGATTGCTAATCCCTTAAAAAATTGGCTGGGACTTGAGATGTTTCAAGGGGATTTACCCGAACTTCCTCAACTCGATAACCTGTTTCAACCTCAAGGCCCGATTAAAGCCGCTCAACAGTTAGCAGCAGCGGCGTTTGGGGCTAAGCAAACCTGGTTTTTAACCAATGGTTCCACCGCTGGCGTAATCGCCGCGATACTGGCCACCTGTAATCCAGGGGATAAAGTACTGCTGGCCCGAAATAGCCATCAATGTGCGATCGCCGGCCTCATTTTAGCCGCCGCCGAACCCGTGTTTATTCAGCCAGACTATGACCCCCAATGGGATATGGTGCTGAGCGTAACTCCAGAGGCGCTAGAAGCCGCCTTAAAGCAACATTCTGATATAAAAGCTGTTTTGGTGGTTTCTCCCACCTATCACGGCATTTGCAGCGATATTGCTGGACTGGCCGCCTGTTGTCATCGTCACGGGATTCCCCTCATCGTTGACGAAGCCCATGGCGCCCATTTGGGGTTTCATCCTCAATTTCCGGCGTCAGCCTTGCAGGGAGACGCGGATCTCGTGGTTCAATCGACTCATAAGAGTTTGACGGCTTTATCTCAGGGGGCGATGTTACATTATCAGGGCGATCGCATCTCCCCCGATCGCATTCAAGCCGCCTTACCCCTGGTTCAGTCTACCAGTCCCAACTCCCTGATTTTGGCGAGTCTGGATATGGCCCGCCAACAAATCGCCACCGAGGGTTATCAACAGTTACAAAATTGCGTCGAGATGGCCCAACGGCTGCGATCGCACCTTAGCCAACTCCCCAGCGTCGCCCTATCCCCCCACGCCGACGATCCGAGTCGTCTCACGCTGCGTATCGGCCAACTCACCGGCTATGCCGCTGACGAACAACTCACTGAACACTTTGGCGTGATTTGCGAACTTCCGCAACTCCATCATCTCACCTTTGCCCTCACCATCGGCGATCGCCCCCCCGACGGCGATCGTCTCCTCAACGCCATCAGCCAACTGGCCCAATCCGCCCCCATTCCTAGTCCTCTCTCAAGCCAAGATTTATCACCGATACCTCCAGCAATCATGACCCCCCGTCAAGCCCATTTTGCACCGAAAAAAAGGCTATTATTTCACAATTCCCCAGGAGAAATTTGTGGCGAACTGATATGTCCTTATCCTCCAGGGATTCCTATCCTGATTCCCGGTGAACGCATCACTGAAACCGCCCTAATTCACTTAAAGGAAACTCTCGCCGCTGGAGGAGTATTAACGGGATGTCAGGATACAAGCGGCGAATTTTTGAGCGTTGTTGATTGGTAGAAGGCAAAAGGCAAAAGAAGGGAACCGGGAACACCGGAACAGGGAACAGAAGGCAAGAGGCAAGAGGGATTTTTGGGTAATTCTTAAGATTAAGACTTAATGATTAATTGTTCTTGTGTTGTGTCTGACTCATCCGATTGAGATTGTTGCAAGAGAAAATACGCACCAACCGCAAGTAGAACCACCACAATTAAGAGAATCCCCTTTAAGACGGGTCCCATCTGAGACGGCGAATGAGACGTCGAGGAGGGAGACTTAGGTGCCGAACCCTCCTCAGACCCCCCCTCATGATCTGGAGAACCTGTCGCACCTTGAGATTGGGAAAAGAGTAGATTGGAATAGCCTCCCACCGCCACCGCGAACTCTTGTTGCCAAGCCGCCGCCGAATTGCCGGTTTTGCGACCATAGACCCGAACTCGATCAACACCTTCAACTTCCCAGTTGACCACCTTCACCCGTACCATCTCCAAACAATTCGGGCGATCGGGTACATTATCATCGGCCTCTAAAATCACATGCAGACAACGCTGCTTCGTGACCACCTTCGATCGCACTCCCCAGGATTTCAGTTGCTGATTTAACAGGGCTGAAATTGCCTTGGAATCGCCCTTACGAGCCAGTTCATGTAAATCCTGTTGCGTCATGGGGTTGGGTATATCCTCAAGCCGTCGTCCCACCTCAAGGATAACGGATTCTCGCAGAATCAGGAGTGCCATTCACGAGAAGCCATTGGGAGGCTTATTGGAACCGGGATAGGGAACCCGAATCACCTGATTGACCATCGGTGAGATTAACGTCACCGTTGCGCCATCGGGCCAGAACACCTGAAGTCGATCAATACGGCGATGGCTTCCCAACCCAAAATGGGCCACCGGTTCCATCTGACAGAGATAACCACTCCCGGCATCAATGACACGAACTTGATGATTTCCGGCCACCGTGAGGCGGCAGATTGCCCCTCGGGCCGGCGCACCATGACGGGTGAGGGGGGCCACCCGTAACCAGGCGCGATCGCTCCCCTGGGGACGATATAAACTCAGAGTTTGCCCCGCCGACTCCCCGTGAGACAGCAGTAACTCTAACTGGCCATCCCCATCAAAATCTCCCACCGCAGCCCCCGTTCCCAAGCCATCGGGTTCCCAAGCATCGCCAATATCCAATTGTCGCCAAGCCCCATCGCGCAATCCAAACAGGCGATTGGGTTCCCCGAGACTATTAAAGAAAATCTCCTCAATCCCATCATTATCAAAATCCGCCGCAATCACCGTCCGCACCCGTGACGGTCGCGCCATTTCACGGGGAGCAACATTGCGAAAATGTCCCCTGGCCCCCTGTAAAAATAGGCGATGACTCCCTTCCCAATTGCCATAGACCACATCAAACTTCCCATCCCCATCAGCATCGAGAACCGCCACACCGCGACTCTGTTCATGGGCATCCTGTAGCCCCGCCGCCGCCGCCATCTCTTCATAGGTTCCATCGGGGTGATGACGAAATAGGCAATTAGCCCCATTTTCGTTGGCCGCAAAAATGTCCATCCCCTTACTCACCAGGGGTAAGGCGACCACGCCGCGAATCCCCGCGACCCGCTTTAAACCAATCTCCGCCGCGATATCTTTGAGGCGATCGCCCCGTAGTTCATAAAAGTGGATCGAACCCGTCGAATCGGCAATAAAAAAGCCATAATCTCCCTGGCCGAGACGATCCACGCAAACCGCCGAGCGCCCACCCATCGGTAGTCGAGTCGTCTGTTCAAACAGATCGACCCACTGCTGTCCCTGCCAGCTTAACAACCGATCCGCATCGCGATCGCTGTTGAGACAATAGAGTTCTTCCCAGCCATCCCCATTGAGATCCCCGGCGATCAGTCCCAAGCTTTGTCGTTGGCCATCGGCGATCGCCTCACAATCGAGATCGGCCAGAGTTTGGCCATCCCATTTCAGCACCCGATTCGGACCTCCCCAGCCAGCAATTACGATTTCAAAGCAACCATCTCTGTCCACATCGGTAATCGTAATACCGTGGTAGTTGAGCCGGGGATTCCTCTGCAACAAATGACTGGCATTGATAAACATTAGTGCTGACAGTTCGTGTGAGGCATATCCTACTATTTTAACGAATTTGCCTCTCGGAGGTTATCACAGCGACCTCGCAGGCGACGCCTAGAATCTTGAACTCCTGACACCACCCGCGAGGGAATCTTGTTACACCTTAAGAGGGTTGATCGCCAATATTCAACTCTCTTTTCGAGGCTTTTAGCTGTTTCCAAAGATCCTTAATCGCCTCGTAGGCTTCATCGGGGGGCAATTTACCACTCGTCTCCAGGTTACAGATATAGTTAACCCGCTGGGCAAATTCCTGTAAATTGGCATTAAACACCACATTTTCCGGCTTAAAGTCACCGTAATAGCGATTACGAGGAAAGATAAACTCATCGCGATCTGTCATCGTTAGCTCCTTGGGGTTACTTGAATCACCAGAACCTCCCCCAACCTAGACCTGAGACACCAAACCTGGGAAGGGCGATCGCCGGATCGCCCTCATTCTAGCGACTAATCTGAGGAGCGATTGGCTGGCAAATCCCCCGAACGCCCTTGTTCAAAGGGAGTACAGCGTCCACCAAGGGCATTTGTAATCGTACAAGTATTCGAGGCGATCGCCGCAATATAGGAGTCTCCCTCGCGTCCTGGCGCACCAATGGAGTCTGAATAAAGTTTCGTCTGGGCCACCTCCACCCCCGCTTCCTCGGCGACCGTGTTAATCAACTGAGGATTAATCGTCGTTTCGGCGAAAATGACCGGAACTCCACTCTCACGAACCTCATCGACAAGCTGGCGTAGGGTTTGGGCGCTCGGTTGTTCTTCGGTACTCATACCAATGAGAGTTCCCAACACCTCTAGGCCATAAGCGTTAGCATAATACTGAAAGGCATCATGGGTCGTCACCAGTTGCCGGTTACTCGCGGGAATGGTGGCGATTTGCTCCTCAATCCAAGTATCAAGTTCTTCGAGTTCATCGGTGAACATGACCGCATTCTGGGTAAAAATGGCGCTGTGAGCCGGAGAGGCTTCGATTAGGACATCGCGAATATGACGAGTCATGGCGATCGCATGGCTGACATCCCCCCAAACATGAGGATCCGGTTCGATCGCCCCATCCGTCTCAAAATCCAGAGGTTCGATCATTTCCCCCAACGCCACCGTCACCGCATCCCCCTCGATCGCCTCCACCATCCGAATTAATCCCGGTTCGAGATTATGACCGTTATAGAAAATCACATCCGCCTGTTCGAGAACCACATTATCTTGGGGAACTGGCTCATAAATATGGGGATCAGCACCAGGATCTAAAATTCTCTCATGAGCGATCGCCTCTCCCCCGACCTCTTCAACCCAATCGGCGATGATCGTACTCGTCGAGACCACCCCAAGCCGCTCCTCCTCCCCCATCGGAACCCTTGGCGTACAAGCCCCCAACCCCAACACCAGCGTGCCGAGAACTCCTGCGAGAGACGATTTCAGCTTCATAACCCTAGTCAACCTAGCTTTCATTTTTCTTTCATATATTTATCATATTTATCTCATTTTTAAGATAAACTGATGGAGACGAGCCGACTCCGCGACCACTGTTTCAGCCAGACTCTCCCCTCTTTCCCCATTGAGTGACCATGCAACACCTTTCCCTGATCCCAGCGCAACCCTGGAACTCGAACCAACCCAGCCAGGTCGCTAAGATTACCCCCTCCCCCACCATCGCCGTCAAACAACTCAACGTCCACTACCGAGAGATTGAGGCCCTGCGAAACATTAACCTGGACATCCAACCGGGGAAACTCACCGCCATCATCGGTCCCAACGGCGCCGGGAAAAGCAGCCTCCTCAAAGCCATGTTGGGGTTAATCCCCAGTACCGGCCAAGTCCACAGCGCCGGAAAACCCCTCACCCAGCAACTGAAGCGAGTCGCCTACGTTCCCCAGCGATCGCAAATTGACTGGACCTTCCCCGCCACCGTCTCGGATGTGGTAATGATGGGACGCATCCGTAAAACCGGCTGGTTCCAACGCTACTCCCCCACCAGTCGCCGCATCGCCACCGCCGCCCTCAATCGCGTCAAAATGGGCGAGTTTATCCATCGTCCCATCGGCGAACTCTCGGGAGGACAACAACAACGAGTTTTCCTGGCCCGTTCCCTGGCCCAAGAAGCAGAAATCTTCTGTTTTGATGAACCCTTCACCGGAGTCGATCGCAAAACCGAGACAATTCTCTTTAACATCTTCCGAGAACTCGCCGACTCCGGTAAAATTGTCCTCGTCGTCAACCACGACCTCGGCGAAAGCATCCGTCAATTTGATGATTTAATTTTACTCAATCAAGACCTCATTGCCACCGGCCCTCGTTCTGAAGTTCTCACTCAAGAGAATATGTATCGCGCCTACGGTGGAAGAGTCCAGTTTGTTCAATAATTTATTTTAGGGGCAAAAGGCATAACCCACCCCTAACCCCTCCCAAGAGGGGAAGGCAAAAGGCAAAAGGCAAGAGGCAAAAGGCAAGAGGCAAGAGGTGAGAGGGAGGTTCTCCACTGTTCCCTGTTCCCTGTTCCCTGTTCCCTGTTCCCTATTCCCTATTCCCTATTCCCTATTCCCTATTCCCCTCTCTCACCATGATCCTTCATCTTCTCCTAGACCCCTTGCAATATGGGTTTATGCAGCGATCGCTCATGATTGCCATTTGTGTCGGTCTCGTTTGCGCCCTCGTTGGAAGTTATTTAATGGTACAACGGTTAGCCCTTCTCGGTGATGCCATTAGTCATTCCGTTTTACCGGGACTGGCGATCGCCTTTCTTTTCGGCGTCAACATTCTTATTGGTGCCTTTATTGCCGGAGTTCTCAGCACCCTTTTAATTACTTGGATTCACACGCGATCGCCCATCAAAGAAGATGCCGCGATGGGGATTGTCCTTTCTGCCTTCTTTGCCCTCGGTATCACTCTAATTACAATTATTCAAAAAGATACCAAAATCGACCTCATGCACTTTCTATTTGGTAACATCTTAGCCGTGAGTGCCAATGATGTGCGAGATACCGTATTGATTACTATTTTTATTATTATTACCATCGTTGCACTCTACAAGGAATTACTCTTTTATAGCTTTGACCCTCAGGGCGCACAAGCCGCCGGACTCCCCACCAACGCCCTCAACTTCGGTTTAATGGTACTCATCGCCCTCACCGTCGTCGCCAGCCTCAAAGCCGTCGGTGTCATCCTCGTGATTTCCCTTCTCATCACCCCAGGGGCCACCGCCTACCTACTGGTTCCCCGACTTCATCATGTCATGCTTCTTGGGTCAGGTCTCAGCATCCTCTCCAGCATCACAGGAATGTACCTCAGTTATTACTATAATCTTCCTTCTGGCCCTGCGATCGTCCTGGTTATCACCGGGTTTTTCACTCTCAGCCTTCTCCTGAGTCCCCGCCACGGTCTTCTCTACCAAGCATTCAAGTTAGCAAATAAACAATAATTAAAATATATCTCTTATTATTAACCGGTTGATCCAAGAAATTTATCAGTTTCAAAAAGAATTTTAGGTCTTCTGGATATAGGGTATAATTTATTGCATGGTACACCAAATAGTAGGGGCGAAAAATTTTTCGCCCCTACTTTTAAGAGGGGATAGGGTGGCGGTGAACAGCAGCAGAAGCCACCGTTCACCCAAAACCATTTAAATTATCAAATCCTCCTCCCCAGAGACAATTTCAGGAGTAGAACGGCGTTGAAATAGAGCCACACCAAACGAGATTACACCAACCCGTCCAATAAACATCAAAGCAATCACAACAAACTTACCCGCTATCGTCAAATCTCCCGTAATCCCTCGGGATAAACCGACCGTTCCTAACGCCGAAGCTGCCTCAAAAATAATATCTTCAAAGGATTGATCTTGTAGAATCAACAACAAGATCGTCCCCAAACACAACGCGAAGATATAGAAAACCAACGTAGCAAACGCCGACAATAAGCGATGTAAAGGAAGGCGTCGGCGGAAGAATGTAATTGAATTACTTCCCCGCAACGAAGCCCAAACCGTCGCTAAAGCCGCCGCAACCGAAGTTGACTTGAGTCCTCCCCCAGTACCCGACGGCGAAGCCCCCACAATCATCAACAAGAGGATGATAAAGAGTCCAGCAAAACTCAACGAGTTAATCGGATGAGTGTTGAACCCGACCGTAGTTAATGCTGTCATTGACTGAAACCAAGCTGCTAAAATACGTTCTCCAACACTCAAGGCTTGTAATGATGGATCAAAAGCTAATAAAAAAAGAAATCCCAAAACCAGTAACAGTCCAGTGAACGTCAAAATGACACGAGTGCTAAGGGTTACCTTCCGTTTACGTCCTCGAAGCCTTTGCCACAGATCTGATGCAACCAAGAAACCAATTGCCCCAAACACGCTCAAAATAGTTACCACTAAATTCACACCAACCTGACCCCGAAAATCCTCCAAACTATTAGGAAACACACTAAATCCTGCCGTACAAAATGCCGAAACAGAGTGAAATATAGCTGTCCAAAGAGCAAACTCCACATCCTGACCTCGAAACAGAATATAGAGTAAAACTACCCCAATCCCTTCTAAAACCACAGTAAAAATAATCGTGTGGCGAATGAAGTTTTTTAAATCGAACCCTTGAGGCAGAGAAAAAACAGCATTTCCTACCCGTTGTCGCACATAGGAAATTGGGTTTTTACTAGCAATGAGAACAAACGATCCGAGAGTCATATATCCGAGACCCCCGACCTGGAACGCTAATAGGATCACGAATTCCCCGAAGAAGTTATAGGCTTCTGGAGTATTGACCGTGATCAGTCCAGTCGTGCTGACTGCCGAGGTTGCGATGAAGAGATTATCCAAAAAAGAGATAGGTTCATCCTCCCAGCTAATCGGCAAACACAGTAGAATCGTGGCGATCGCAATGTAGAAAGTATATCCTAGCAACACAAGTCGTAAGGGATGAGAATATCCCAGACGACTTAAAGCGGTCGGCAGACGAAATTTATTCATTATCTAGTGAACTCGTCGAGTTGTTTTGACTAACTTAAAGCCAGTGGAACGAAATTTCGCAGGACTATCAATACCCTAAAATTATACCGAGGGGGATGCCTATATAGAGGCTCACCAGTTCCAAGCCATCAATAAAGCGGCGGAGATGGTGATTAAGTTCCTGTTTTGCCCTCCAACACATGAAACAGTAGAAACCAGTCACGAGGAGAGACTTGATTCTTAATAATCGCTTGTTACTTGCTGTTAATCACGTTAAGAGTTGCGAAATCAGCAGCGACTCTTCGGATTGGGAGGCTAGGCTGAGTATATATACTCAAGCAAATATCAAGCCAATTATTATTCCCAGCGATTGAGCAATCAATCGAAGGAGGAATCATGACATTCAACCCATCTCAGACCCTGCGAGGTGTTCTCTCCCTGGGAGCAGCCGTGGGTGTGGGCCTACTCGCATTCCCCGGAGCCGTGAGTCTAGCCCAAGACTACAATGCCACTCCCCTCTACGGGACGTTAAACCTCGATGCCGGG
>NZ_JAWOCL010000086.1:0-8287 GCF_046483825.1 Sodalinema sp. | reverse complement strand
GGATGACGACGCAGTAGGGGTCGCCGGGGGCGTTGGGGTCGGCTTTGAATACCTGATGGTCTTCCCAGTACTGTTGCCATTTGGCTTCGGTCTGTTGAGGGTCGTATTGGGCGGGAAGATTGACGGTCATTGTGGCCTGCTTGGATGAATAACGGCGATCGCTGATTTTACATTATACCGGTAGGCGTAAGGGGTACGGTTGCCTATTTCCGGTTCCCTTCTTCCCCCCTCTTGCCTCTTGCCTTTTGCCTCTTGCCTCTTGCCTTTTGCCTCTTGCCTCTTGCCTTTTGCCTCTTGCCTTTTGCCTCTTGCCTTTTGCCTCTTGCCTTTTGCCTCTTGCCTTTTGCCTCTTGCCTCTTCCCCCCGTTCCCTTTCTATTGCCTATTACCTATTGTTGGTATAGAATGGTCAACGGCATCTCTTGGAGAGGTGGCAGAGTGGTCGATTGCGTCCGACTTGAAATCGGATGAAGTGAAAGCTTCCGGGAGTTCGAATCTCCCCCTCTCCGTTTTTAACTCATCCTCCCTAAACTTACCGCTGTTGTAGCTTCTGGCGGATTAGGTCGGCGATTTCCTGGTTCCCTTGCAGAATCGGAGGTAGAGATTTGACCCCAGCCTGTTTTCTCTTTTGGCGACGACCAAGCAGTAGATAGGTGGTCATTGTTCCTTTACCTTTGATGGCCATACTGCCTCGCCGGGTGAGGATAAATCGAGATTTGAGTAACTGATAGGTTTGTTGGGAGACTTGGATTTTCCCGGCGAGTCCGTGGGATTCCATGCGACTGGCGGTGTTGACGGTGTCTCCCCAGAGGTCATAGACAAACTTTTTCAGGCCAATCACCCCAGCGACGACGGGGCCGCTGTGAATGCCGATGCGGATGTCGAGGCGACTGTTGGCTTGGCGGTTTAACTCGGTGATGACTTGCTGCATGTCTAGGGCCATGTCGGCGATCGCCTCGGCATGGTCTAATCGAGTTATGGGTAGGCCACCGGCGGCCATGTAGGCATCGCCAATGGTTTTGATTTTTTCGAGTTCGTAGCGTTCGGTGAGTTGGTCGAAGGCGGAAAAGATATAGTTGAGGAGTTTCACCAGTTCTGTCGCGGAAATTTCTGAGGATAATTTGGTGAAGCCAACAATGTCGGCAAAGAGGATGGTGACGGCTTCGTAATCTTCGGCAATGGTAGCCGGAGTATCTTTCAGTTGATTGGCAATGCTGACAGGCAGGATGTTTAAGAGTAATCGTTCGGTTTTGAGTTGTTCAAGTTTTAAGGCTTCTTCTGCTAGCTTGCGTTGGAAAAACTGACCAATTTGATTGCAGACGGTATCCATCATCTGCAAGAGTTCTTTGTCTTCATCCAAGGGACTGGTTGAGAACAAGCTTATGATTCCCAAGCAATTTTCTCCAATCGTCAATGGACAAAATAAAGCGGTCTTGAGTCCTAGGGTACTGGCTTCAGACTGTCGTTGACTGCTTATTTCTTTGAGGTTAGACTGCCAAAGAGACTGCTGTTTTTTCCAGGTTTCTTGAATCCAGCTACAGCCATAACGAAAACTCAAGTTCGTCCAGGTTTCACTGTCTAGCTGTGGATTCATCCAAATATCAACACAGCGAAGTTTCAACGACTCCCCAGACTCAGTGGCCTCAGATTCAATGGACAGTTCAGCAGAAGGGTCACTTGAAATCGGTTGCCAAAACTCACAAATATTCCAGCCGAGTCCTTCGGCTAATCCTTGTAAGAGTTTAGGGAGGGCATCGACAAAGCCTCGGGATTGAGATAACACTTGGGTAACGGTATTATGAGCCATTAACCGTCGTTGAGCGAGGTAGCTTTTGGTGATATCTCGACCTATATAAATTAGCTTAGGTTGTTCCTCTAAGTTGAGGGAATTTCTGTCAGATGTCGAACTATCAAAGACTGAGCAGGTAAAGGATACAATTGATCTTTTGCTGTTTTTTCCAATTAAAATTAAATCAAATTGACGCAGGATTTCTCCGGTCTCTTGAAGTAAAAACTCCTGGTTTTCAACAAGATTGAAGTTTCTATCTCCAATTAATTCTGTTAAAGATTTCCCAATTAAGTCTGATTCGTTGTACCCAAGTAAATCCAGGGCGACTTGATTGGTTCTGATGATTGTCCCAGAGAGATGAGTCACAAAGAGGGAGTCGGGCATCGATCGCAAAATCTGTTCAATCTGTGCCTCAGATGCCGAGAGTTTGTCAACCGTTAGGCTCAAATCATTGGACGCTTGGACTAGGGTTTGTTCTAACCCCATGCGATCCGTAACGTTTTCTAACAATAAAAGTAAGCCTCGGGGATTGTCGGGGCAATCATCATAGATAATATATAAATCCCAATAGCCGAGAGTCGAGTCACTCTCGGTCGATCGCCGGATCGCCTTTAACTCAAAATACGACTCGACCCCGTCGCGAATCAAATCCATCACCGCTTCGAGGCCGAACAGTTCCGGTAATAACTCAAAAATGTCTTGATCAATAGCCGAGTCACTCCCAATCCCCAGCACATCTTGTACATTCAAGGAGGTATCGACCACCCGCGATCGCGCATCGATGGCAATATACTCTAAATGGGGCAAAACCGATAACTTGAGAAGGGGGCGACTCATAGGAACCTAACTGGATTTCAAGGATGGCCGTTAAACAATGATCTTCAACCTGGACGAACTCCCCGATTAAGACTTAAGATAGTTTGCCACAAACTCACCGTAGGCCTCACGAACCGCCCGAGGCAAACTGCCAAACCCCGTCCGGGCCGTCTGTCCGGTCCGAGGAGGACAGCACTCTTGAAAGGACTCCGTTAAATCACTCTCGGTCGTTTCATAATCAAAGGTGATCTCCTCACCGGCCGCAATATCTCGCAACGCCACAAAATCAAAGGCCCCCCAGGCGTTATCCTGAACTCCAGTCGTGGGACTATCCGAGTGATTGATACGAATCGCCGGTTCGTCCATTTCCACATGAACTTCCCAATCGACCTGAATCGAGTAAATGGTGCGTCGGTCATAGACGCCAACGCGACGGCCAACAACCACCGTCTCCCCTTGGCGAAACGGACGCAAGGCGAACACCCCCCGTCCTTTCTCGCCAGCGGTGCGAATTTCAACGTCAGTGCCTGTTTTTACATTCATGTTAGTGAGAGTCTCGAAACTATGAATCAATATCTTCAGCCACTAGAGTGACATCGAACGGCTGCCATCGTCCACTCTGTTGATTAGTCTTAATTGTTATCCTGACGTGACCCCTGTGCTGATGCTCTCAGGTCTTCTCAAAGCCAATCTGTTGAACTCAGGACTGCAACGTCTTTGGGGGAAACTCACCCACCTAAGTCCGGGCAAGTCTCCCAACCGTTTACTTCATGTCTTGGCCCTAGCGGCGATCGTCATGGCCTTGAACGTGATCAGTTATACCTTAGCCAGTTCCCTGTTTGTCAGCAACGTGGGAGCCGCAGGACTGCCTCTGTCTTATATTTTGGTTGGATTAGCCTCAAGTCCCATTTACGGCTGGTTTTCACAGATTGTCGATCGCATCCCCCATCACGCCCTCTTCCGCTACTGGGCCTTACTCACCGGTAGCGTCGTCCTCGGCTTACGGGCCTTGCTCTTTTGGGATGTGCAGCCAATCTACTACGCCCTCTATGTCGGTGTCTATTTCCTCTGGACGCTTCAACTCGACATTCTCCTACCGACGCTAATTTCCGATTATTTCACCTCCCGCGAATACAAACGCATCGCCTCCTATATTACCGTTTGCCAAGCCCTCGGCGGCTTCCTAGGAGGCATGATTGTCGGACTATTGGCCAATCTGCTCTCGACAGCGGATATCTTGCTATTAGTCCCGACGTTATATCTGGTGGTCTTCGCCCTAGTTTGGAACCTGCAACGACACGAACAGCCCGTTCCTCCCGAAGAGAGCGATCGCCATGCCGATACCCCCCCAGCCAACCTCGGCGATCTCATACGAGACTATCCCATCTTCAAATGGCTGGCCGGGTCCACCTTTCTCTGGATTGTCCTCTACGGTATTGCCGAATATCTCTATTTCGATGCCTATGCCCTCCATTTTGCCGATCGCCCCGAGAGTCTCACCGCCTTTCTCGGAGGGTTTAGTGCCGTCAACAGCATCCTACAAGTGGTGGTCTTATTGTTCGTCACCCGACGACTGCTGATCGGACGAGTGGGCGTCGATGGAACCAATCCCATTTATCCCATCACCACGGCCCTAGCCTTTCTAGGGCTGAGTGTCGGTTTAGGCGTCGGTTGGGTGTTTCCGGCGGCCCTATTTGCCCATTTCAACTCCTCCACCATTGACACCGCCATCAATCAGCCAGTCTATACCCTCATGTATAACCCCATCCCCAATCGGGATATGGCCAAGGTTCGGGCTTTAACCGATGGCTTGTGTTATGCCCTGGGATTGGCGACCACGGGGGGCCTGTTGTGGTTGGCCCAGGCCTATCTTGATGCTTGGTCTATTGCCCTGTTTGGGACGGTCCTCAGTTTGCTGTTTGTGGCCGTTCGTCATCAACTGAGTCGGGATTATTTCCAGGCCATGGTGACGCGGCTGTTCTCTAAAACCGCTGAGATGGATTTGGATATGGTTGAGGAGGTGTTTCAACAAGTCCCAGATAATCAAATTCCCCGCCTGAAAACCCTATTGCGGGAGGGAAAACCCCAGGAACGGGAAAAAGCTCTACGGTTGGCAGCCGGATTACGGGTTCCTAGTCGGGTGCTACCGGAGGTAAAACCCTTGTTTTGCCAGGCTCAGCCGGGGCAAGAACGGGGCTTATTTCGTTTTTTTGCCAAAACACCCCAAGACAAGGTTCTGTCGCAGTTTCTCTGGGAAATGCTGGAGTCTTCGGATACGGCAGTGCAACTCTTGGCCTTTGAGGCCTTGGTGGCTCGTCGAGAACCCATTGCCGATGCTTGGCTAGAGAAGCTGACCGCTAGTTCTGCACCCACGATTCGCGGCTTGGCCTGTGTCTTGGCCCAACAGTCAACGACATTAACCCCTGAGGTGCGGCAACGCTGTCGAGGGATTTGGGAGTCTCCTTTGGATGATGAGACGAAAACCGTTGTGATTCGCGGGATTCGCAATACGGGGGATGTGACGATGATTCCCCAGTTACGCAGTTTGTTGCAGGGGGCCTCGGTGGATGTGCAGATTGAGGGGTTGAAGGGGTTGGCTCAGTTGCAGCCGGAACAGGATTTGGCGTTGGCGGAGTTGGCGAGTGGCTTTTTGGATCACCCGAATCCGGTGGTTCGTGGGGCGGCGGTGGATTTGTTGGGGGCGGTGCAGTTGCAGGAGTTTTGGCCCGATATTGCCCGAGGCCTCGAAGATCGTGATATTACGGTTCGGGGACAGGCGATTAAGGCGTTGGCCCGTTATGAGGATTATAATCTCGATCGCCTGGCGCAGTTGTATCTGAGTCATCCCCGTATTGAGGTGGCGGAGTCGGCGGTGGCGGTGCTGGCGACGGTGAAAACGAGCCGGGCGTTTCAGTTTTTGGAGGGGTATTTACAGGCGGATTATCGACGGGCGGCCCTGATTCGCGATTGGTGGCAACGCATCCCTCAGGAATCGCCGCAATGGCAGCCGTTGGTGGGGGTGTTCCGCGATCGCACGCAACGGGTGGTTAATCAAGTGTTTCATGTGTTGTCCTGTTTGGGCAATCGTCGTACGTTGGCGGAAGTGCGACAGTTGTTGCAGCGGGGGGAGAAACGCGATCGCGATAATGCCCTCGAAACCCTCGAAACGTTGCCCCACCGTCGCTATGTGTTTCCCATTGTGCCGCTGATTGAGTATCCGGATGGGCCGGTTTCGGGATCTGGCCTCGGGGATGACAAGAGGGCGTTGGCACTGTTGCAGGAGATGTTACTAACGGAAGATCATTGGATTCGGGCCGGGGCGTTGCGGGTTTGGGCCAGTTATCAGCAAGAGGTGCCGCCGGGAGTGTTACGCGATCGCGATCGGGTGGTGAAGGCGTTAGTGCAAGAAATTAGTAAAACCCAGGGAGTGGAAAATTTATCGTTTGATCGCATTTTGTTTCTCAAGACCTTGGTCTTATTTCAAGAGTTATCTCTTGATGAACTTTGGTCGTTGGATCGAGGGTTTCAGAAACGGTCTTATGGGGCAGGAGAAACGATTTGTCGAGAAGGTGAGTTAGGGCGGCAGCTTTCGATTGTCTATCAAGGGCAGTTACAGGCAAAATCTAGTTTTTCCGATGAGCCAATTCTGCTCAAATCAAGCAGCTATTTTGGCGATTTTGGCTTGTTTGGAGATACGCCCTATTCGGCAACAATTACGGCAGACACTGATGCGTTGCTGCTGTGTTTAAGTAAAGAAAGTTTTGATGTTTTGGTGGATGTGATTCCTAAGTTGAATACTTGTTTGGCGGTGGCGGCTCGTTATAGTAGTCTTTGAGGCAAATCAGGGTTTTTAATCTTGCACCTGTGGGGGTAACAAAGAAAAGCTTATCTTCATCAGACCCCTGAACAATCATGCTGTATCGATTCATCAATCCTCATCCTTTCTTAACTCTTCGAGTGCAGTAAGTAACTTTTCTAATGGATTCGGAAGAACCGAATTAAGTTTCGTCCACCATATCCAAAATCTGGTTGTACAAGGCTGGAGAGACTCTAAATTCTGACGTGGCAATCATAGCGTCTATCAATGGCTTGACGGTAGCAATCAAATTTTTGCGTTTAGCTTCAACCAAAATACCCAGCAAACCTGTAATTCTCACTCAATCGCGATCAGCTTCTGCTCGACCACGACGCTCATCAATTAACAGCAAATTAGCCTTGAGTTCCAGGACAAGGGCGATCGCTTCAGATTCACCCGGATCTAACCTCACCTCATTTTGAAGCCGTTGAACAACGCTGAGGTCGGTCACTTGTCTTACTTGAAGCCAGTCAGCAGCTTGGGCTTCCAAGGTTCCAGGAACAGGAGGATCGATATCCGCAAGCTCTCGATATACGGCTTCAGGGATAATGACTTGACGGTAGAGTTGTGGCAAAAGTGGCAAATGTTGAATGGCAGCTAGATTCGTGATTACGGATGTATCACTAATGACAATCACAGTCGCCCCAACTCCCGTAGATTCTTCAAGTCCAGTTCAAAATCCTCAACATCGTAGGAGTAAAGGGGGATATGACGCTGTTTGAGGAGTTGACGAAAGGTGTTAGGTGGCATCTCCGCGAGTTGACTGGCATACCCCAGGGTTAAATGGCCCGTTTGAAACAGGTGTAATGCAATTTCCTGCCGAAACTCACTGGGGGTAAGCCGAGACGCTTGCAAGATTTCGTCTGAAATGATGACACTCATAGTAGGATGACCTCGTCAGGTGTAATTGTAGGGTGACTTTCCTCTATTGCTCATGGGGCTATACCCATTGTTGCATTTGCTCGTCGAGGTCATTGGAGTAAGTTCTATCGATTACCAGGGCCACCATCCTGCGTATCCCTTTCTGTTGATCGGCATAGACAGGGTCAATCTCGTTAAGGAGGATCTCCTCATCCCGCTCTGAAACATCCTGTTGACCAGACTGACCTAAGCCTGCAACAGAGAGCAAAACGTTTTGTTGACAAAGATCAGGTTTCTTATCCTGAGACGATTTATAGCGTAAGTAGTCAAGAAAATTTGCCAACTCTAACAAAACCTCATCAGGCAGAGCATTTATTACCTCAACAAGATCTTGCCGCTCTACTGTTGTTTTAGACATGGCTATATTGCTACTGACACAGTGTTGCTACTCTATTCTAGCCTCTCAGTAAGTCAACGAGCCGCGATCGCATCTTGCTCATCAGCCGCCAAAGTTTTCAATTCGGCGATCGCCCGCTCAAGCAACTCAGTCATTGCTACTTCACCCAGAACTTTATACTCATTCTATCGATTATCGCGGCTCTCAGGCAGATTGAGCATAGCGCGATCGCGCTCTTCGAAAGTGGGCAGACTTCCCTGATGCTGCCAATGTTCTTGAAAAGTAGGCATTGTCTCCAAAAACATCACATTCCCAGCTTGATAAGATTTAACGATGAAAAGCAGCGGCGGCAGATAACATTAACATTCCCGAAAGTGGCTTTCGTCCGTCCGCTGCCTTGAGGTGTTAGACCGCATCGATTGACTAAGATTTATGGTTTCAAACTCAGTAATTCAAAAATAGCTATTGGATATTCACACTGATTTTGTAAAGATTTTTTCACCCAGGAATTAATGAAAGAATGAAGCATTTTGTCCTTCGCAACCCAACTTATTCCACTCAATTCTTTA
>NZ_JAWOCL010000053.1:0-12874 GCF_046483825.1 Sodalinema sp. | reverse complement strand
TTATCGTAGCGCAGTTGTAATTCGTTCAAGACCAGGAACTCTCCCTGGTCAGGACTGCGCACTTTGATTAAGACATCATTCTCTCGGCTAATCCATTGGAAATCTGAGGTTAAGAACTCTGTGACGGTTAGGTCCGGTTGTTGAGTGACCCAGGTCACCCAGGCTTCAGGGGCTAGGCTAATGAGCCGTTTACTGCCGATATCCGCTTTTTTAGCCATAAGTCTCTATGCCCGGTTAAGCAGCTTTGGCGACAACGGCGCCATCGGTGAGCAGTTCGATCGCCTTCTGGTAGGGCAAATCAGCGGCTGTGCCGACTTCATCGCGACGAATGGGATTTTGAGGGACTACGAAGTCCGGGGTAATGCCGAGTTTATTGATGTCCTTGTGGCTGGGGGTTTCGTATTTGGCCACGGTGACGGCAATTCCTGAGTCGTCGGAGAGGTCAAAGAGGGACTGAATTAGACCTTTGCCAAAGGTGCGTTCTCCCACGAGTTGGGCGCGGCGATTGTCTTGTAAGGCGCCGGCTAGGATTTCACTGGCGCTGGCGGTACCCTGGTTGACCAAGACCACTAAGGGGGCGTCGGTGAGGGCATCATGGCCCGCGTCAAAGCTGCCTAAGACGGCTTGGCGGTTGACGGTGTAGACAATGGTGGCGTCGTTGAGCCAAAGACGGGCGATTTCCACTCCTGCTTGGAGTAATCCGCCGGGGTTGTTGCGTAAATCTAGGATATAGGCGGCGGCCCCCTGGTCTTCCAGGTCGCTGATGGCCTGGGTCATCTCTTCGGTGGCGTTGGCACTGAATTGATTGAGGCGAATATAGCCAACGGGGGTGCTGTCTTCAGCTTGGGTGAGATTGTAGCTGACGGGGTTAAGGGCGATGCGATCGCGGATAATCTCAATCTCATCAACCTGGTCTTCATCCAATCGTTGTACTTTCAGCGTTACGGCTGTTCCCACGGTTCCTCGCATCCGGGTGGCGGCTTCATCGAGAGAGAGATTCTCGGTTGAGACACCATCGATGTCTAAAACTAAATCCCCCGGTTGAATGCCCGCTTCATCGGCGGGAGAGCCGGCAATGGGGGCGATGACTTTAATATGTTTACTCTCGGGGTCAATGGCAATTTGTAAGCCAACTCCGGTTAATTCACCGGCGGTATTAACTTGCAGATTGCGGTAGTTATCGGGGCGCAACAGACGGGTAAAGGGGTCATCGAGTTTGGCCAACATTTCCTCGATGGTCTCGTAGGCAGCTTCTCGGGTCTCTAGGGGCGATCGCAAGGCCTCCTGGCGGATTTTCCACCAATTTTGTCCATTAAACGAATCATCGACGTAGGCGCGGTTGACGACTCGCCAGACCTCTGAGACGAGTTTCTGTTCTTCGGTCAGGGCGAGGGCGGAGGGCATTGCTCCCAACCAGCCCCAGAGTCCGAAAAGCAATGAAAGAAGAAGTCCGAAGCTAATGGCGCGTTTGTGCATGAGAAAACCCGGCATCCAAAGTTGCGAAATATTAATGTTTCCTCAGTGTGCCAAAGTTCTGGGCATCTGCCTAGTCCATCGGCTGAGTCTAAGGGCTAGAGTTCTTCTTTGGGGCGATCGCGGGTCTGCGTTCCCCCCTAACGCCCAAGCTGTGTTACATTTTCTATAAGAGACTTTAACCGTTCCGCCTTCGAGCCTGTCAGGAGATTTCGACCTCGTGATGATGTCTGGAATCTTCTCCGTCCGTCTGAGGGCATGACGATGCCCAATTCTCGGGTGTCGTGCTAAACTTCACAAACCGCAATATATCTAACGCACTGACTTTATGTTTTCTAAGGAAGTCACTGAGTCTAAACCCTTCAAGTGGTTTAACGAACGCCTCGAAATTCAGGCGATCGCTGACGACATCACCGACAAATACGTTCCGCCCCACGTTAACATCTTCTACTGCCTGGGTGGCATCACCCTGGTCTGCTTCTTGATCCAGTTCGCGACTGGGTTCGCCATGACCTTCTATTACAAGCCGACGGTCACGGAAGCCTACACCTCGATTCAATACCTGATGACGGAAGTCAACTTCGGTTGGCTAATTCGCTCGATTCACCGCTGGTCTGCCAGCATGATGGTGTTGATGATGATTCTGCACGTCTTCCGGGTTTACCTGACGGGTGGTTTCAAAAAACCTCGGGAACTCACCTGGGTCACCGGCGTGATCCTAGCTGTCATTACCGTGACGTTCGGTGTGACCGGCTACTCCCTCCCTTGGGACCAAGTGGGCTACTGGGCTGTCAAAATTGTTAGCGGCGTTCCTGAAGCCATCCCCGTTGTGGGTAGCTTCATGGTGGAACTGCTACGCGGTGGAACCAGCGTGGGCCAATCGACCCTGACTCGTTTTTACAGCTTGCACACCTTCGTCCTCCCCTGGTTGATTGCGGTGTTCATGCTGTTGCACTTCCTCATGATTCGCAAACAAGGGATTTCGGGTCCGTTGTAAACCCGAGGTGACCCCTTGGGCGACCTTCTTGACCCGTCTAAGGTTCCGTGGCTCCCTCAGCCGGCCGAGTTAGGGTGGCTTTGCTAAACTAACCTCTAGCTGAATCACCACGGACAACCGCCCTGTTGCAGCATATCCCCTTGCAGGAGAACACCCGAATACTATGTCTACTTTGAAAAAACCGGATCTTAGTGATCCTAAACTACGCGCCAAATTGGCCCAAGGGATGGGTCATAACTATTACGGCGAACCCGCTTGGCCTAACGACCTCCTCTATGTGTTCCCGGTGGTGATCTTGGGAACCTTGGCTTGTGTTGTGGGCTTAGCGGTTCTCGACCCCGCGATGATTGGTGAACCCGCTGATCCCTTTGCGACGCCTCTGGAAATTTTGCCGGAATGGTATCTCTATCCTGTGTTCCAGATTCTGCGTGTTGTTCCTAATAAACTGCTCGGAATTGGTCTGCAAACCCTAATCCCTCTGGGTTTGATGCTGATTCCCTTCATCGAAAACATTAATAAGTTCCAAAACCCCTTCCGCCGGCCCGTGGCGACCTCGATGTTCCTGTTTGGAACTTTGGTCACCCTCTGGTTGGGGATTGGGGCGACTCTTCCCATTGATAAGTCTCTCACCTTTGGTCTGTTTTAAATTCAGACTGAACGGGTGACTGGATTGTCTCACAAATGCGTCTGTTAGATTCCTGGATTCTTCTGCTCGTTTAGGCGATGGATCTCATGAATCTGACAGGCGTTTTGTTATGGTATGTGTTGTTTATTCCCTTGGCGTATGAAAGGCGATTCGTTTCCTCAACCCCTAGACCGCGTGGCGATCGCCGCCATGGTCATCTTGAGCCTAATCACAATTCTCTTGCTCGTCGGCGGGGATAAAAGTATCCCTCGGGTTCGCGGTTTCAGTTGGCAGGAAACAACGATTAGTTCGGTTGATCGTGCCTTTACTCTGCGCTTTAATCGTCCCATGAATCGCGATAGTGTCGAGAGTAACCTGCAAATTGACCCGCCACTTCCGGGGAAAATCAGTTGGGCCGGGGAACGGATGGCCTACACCCTTCTCTATCCCGCCCCTTATGGGACAACCTACACCCTACAACTCTCGGGGGCGCGCGATCGCTTCGCAGACTCTGATGACACCGAACACTATATTGAACCCTTCCAAGCCCCCTTCCAGAGCCGCGATCGCGTGATGCTCTATCTCGGCTCCGAAGGGAGCGAACGAGGGCGACTGGTGCTGTATAACTTCAGCCAAGACCAAAAAACCATCCTCACCCCCTCAGATTTGAGTGTTCTCAGCTTTGAGATGTATCCTGATGGCGATCGCATCCTCTTTTCGGCTCTGGACCGCAACGCCGACCGTCGAGGACTGACGGACAGCCGAATTTATACTGTTACCACGGGCCTTGATTTCAGCTCCGAAGACGCCGACGCACCGGGGCGCGTTCAACGTATCCTCGACAACGACACCTATCAGAATCTACAATTCGCTCTCGCTCCCGATGGAACGACTATCGTGGTCCAACGAGCCAGGCGCGATCGCCCTGGAAGTGACTTTGGCCTCTGGGTCATTCGCGAGGGAGACGATCCTGAGCGTTTCCCGACGGAACCGGGTGGAGAATTTGTTATTGCACCCAACAGTAAGGAGTTAGCCATCGCCCAAGGTCAAGGGGTGGCCCTACTCTCAATTGAACCGGGAACTGAAGGGAATGAGCCATTGCAATTCTTCCCCCAATATGGTCGCGTCATGGGCTTTACTCAAGATGGACGAGCCGCCGTGATGGTGAAGTTTAACAGCGACTATACTCGCTCCATGGTCGTTGTACCGAATATCGGCGAACCCGAAGAAATCCTACGCACCAGTGGCTCAATTCTTGATGCTGAGTTCGATCCCAGCGGACGCTACATCTACGCTCTGGTGACTGAACTCCTTGAAGCGGATGAGTACATTGAACAACCCTACATCCTGGCTCTCGACTTAGAGACTCAGGATTCCCAAGAACTGGTACGCTTTGAACGCAGTTCTCTGGATCTGAACATGAGTTTAGCTCCCGATGGTCAAGCTATTCTCTTTGATCGTCTGGGTATTGTCCCGCCTAATGAACGCCCTGATGCACCGCTGACCTCTTCGGGTGGGGCGATCGACACTAGCGAACTGTGGATTCTCTTTCCTCTCGTCAATGCTCAAGGAGAATTGACTCGTCCTCAACCCGAACAACTCCCTCTGGATGGTTTTAATCCTCGCTGGCTGCCTTGATGGGGAATAGGGAACGGGGAACAGGGAATAGGCAATAGGCAATAGAGTTCTTGCCGTCTTTTTATTGCTGGGTGTTCATTTTATGATGATGTGACATTCCCTAAAAGTTTGCAGGTTGGATGTTTGGCTTCGCGTCTGATAACCAAGCCCCTCCCGCCTTTCCTTTGTTTATTTAGCTGTTATCCATAATTATACCAAACAAAAATTATATGGTCAATAATTTAGATTAAAAAAATCAGGCGGATTAGGCGAAGGGAGTGAGGAGAGACTAGAATGCAGAAATTAGGACGATGGAATTGGTCAACCGGCCTTTATGGTTAAATATGATGGGGTTGATCATAAAACTTGAACGGGATGGACACGCGGGAACTGAAATTTGTCTTGAATCTGTTGGGAGCGCCGAATTACCGAGCGCCCATCTCTCAGGTGAAACCCAACCATCGCACGAAAGCCGCAGAGCGGGATACGATCTGTCGGAGTCTTCGCGATCGCGGACTGGTTGACTGTAGTGAAGAGATCGTTGAGTTTCGCATTGCACCTCCCGGAATGGCTCTGCTGCGGCTCGATACGAGTCGCCTCCCGGTGACGGAGGATGAAATTGTGGTGTTAAAGGCTTGTGCGGAGGGGTCTATCTGCGCCAAGGATCTCAACCTCGCCAGCGATCGCCGTCAAGTGGTACTACAAAAACTCAGTGAACGAGGACTCATCAAAGCCGAAGCCACGCGAATTGAAGATGTTTGGCTGACCAACTTTGGCCTGGACTATCTCCACGATGACTATACCCCCAAAGGGAGTGGCTTAGAACTGAGCCTGGATCATCTGAGCTGCTATCTGCAATTTTTGCGTAAACGGGACGGGAGCGCCTCAATTTCTCACGATAGCCTCGCCAAACAGCAACCCCATGAACCGATCAATCCGCAGCGACGCTTGACGGAAAAGCCGAATGATGCCGATATTTGGTATGTCATTGAAGAACTTGATCGCCAACTCGACACCCATAACTATCTTCCCATCTTCTATCTCCGGGAGCGCTTACAACCTCCCCTAACCCGTGCTGAACTCGATAGCGCCCTATATCGTCTGCAACGAGATGATCGCCTAGAACTGAGTTCTCTGCAAGAAGCGGCTCACTATAGCCCAGAGCAAATTGAAGCGGGAATCCCCCAAGACATTGGCGGTCCCTTATTCTTCTTGATTCGTAACTAACGTTAACCCTGATTCCCTCACCTCCCGGTATCACTATGACCGAGATTGATCGCATTATCCAACGCGCCCCTAACCCCTTTGATACGGAAACCTTTTGGTCCGGGAATTTTTGGCAGGAAATCCAAAATCCTGAACTCACGGTTGACTCAATTCACCAAGAGGTTCTCCAGGAAATTGAGGGCGTATTAGATCAAGTCTCCGAGGATCGGCGCAGTCGCACCTTACTCTTAGAAGGGGAAACGGGGTCCGGGAAAACCTATCTCTTGGGCCGACTCAAACGTCAACTGCAAACCCCCAATCAAAATCGTCTCCCTCGGGCCTTTTTTGTCTATATTGAACCCTTCACCGCCAGCGATTATATTTGGCGGCATATTCTGCGCTATACCGTTGATAGTCTTTTAGAAACCCCTGAGGGTTTGGATAAGTCACAGTTGTTAATCTGGCTAGAGGGACTTTCAGACTTAAAAAAACGAGGACTGGTGGATTGGTTGCGAGGAGAACGGCAATTGTTTATCCGTAAACTCTTGGAAACCTATCCCTCAGGAATTTACAACGCTCAAGAGTTTTTTGGTGTCTTATATCATCTCACCGACTCAGAACTCTATCCCATCGCCTGTGAATGGTTGCGCGGTGATGATTTAGATGATGAATCCCTGCGCAAACTCGGTGTTCAGGGGACGATTGATACGGAAGATGCTGCCCAGAAAACCTTAGCTAACTTTGGGCGCATTGCTGAGGCAACGTTGCCGATTGTACTTTGTTTTGATCAACTGGATAACATCGCCCGCGATCGCCAAGGACATCCCGATTTAGAATCCCTATTTCGGGTGAACGCCATACTGCATACTCAGAAGGTGAAAAACTTTCTGTTTATTATTAGTATTATCACCGATACTTGGCGGCAAAATGCGTCTCATATTCCGGCCACAGACCGCGATCGCCTCGATGCGAACCTGCGCCTTAAACAAATCAGTCTCGATCAAGCCGAAGCCCTCTGGGCCAGCCGTCTCTATAGCCTCCATGGCCAAACCTATCCTCAACCCACGTCCCCCATTTATCCCCTCATTCGTCCGGCTTTAGATGGCAAATTCCCTGGTGGTAAAACACGTCCTCGTAACACCTTGATTTTGGGGAGACGACTCTATCAAGAGGCAAAATTACAACGACTACAGGTCGATGTTTCCCAGGAGGATTTTGCCCAGAAAGCCCTAGCCGCACCGGCGATTCCCACTGATGCCCAAAGTGATCCTATCGCGGCGTTCAAACTGGTTTGGATTAAGAAGTTAAAGCAAACCCGCGAACGAGTCCAAAAAATCCGTCAATACGCCGCCCCCGAGTTAGTGCAAATGTTAGCGGAGGTGGTTCGGGCCTTACAAATGGAAGATGTGCAGCCACGCTTACTTCCCAGCCGCACCTATGCCAGTTATTCGATCAGTTATCGTCATCCCGGAACCACGGAACGAGTGGGCATGGTTTGGTCAGAAGATACGAATATGGTCAAGTTTTTTCACCTCCTCAAAGGTTGTGAAGAGGCGTTATCCAACCAGCTTTGTCAGTCTTTACAGTTGATTCGGGCTGAGGGAGTGGGTTCGCCAAGCAATCGTGGCTATCAACTCTATACGGAGATTTTTGGTCAACCGCAAAATAATCATTTTATGTCTGATTTAACCTCGGTTCAATATCTGGCGACTCACCATGCTTTGGTGAATGATGCTTTATCGGGGGAATTAGTGGTTGGCGAAGAAACCCCCAATGGTACTCGTTTAGAGTCTTTAGTCCGGCAAACAGGGGTATTACAAGATTGTCCCCTACTGCAACAGTTGGGCTTTTTTGAGATAACATCGAGCCAAGATTCAGCGGAACAATCCTTGCAAGCTATTGAAGATTTTATGATTAACCGCGTTTTAAACCAGCAATGTATGGCGATTCAACAGTTGATTGAAGAGGCGATCGCCCAGTTTGGCGGTGCGAGTAAACAACAGGTTCACCAACTGATTCAGAGTTTATCTCTAAGCGATCGCCCCCTGCAAATTCTCGATCCCAACGTCCCCCTAGAAGAACAACTGATCATCTCTATCACCTAACCCCTTCGGGTCTAGCCTGTTACCTCTTGGCTTCCCCGCTTGGGCTAGGGGTGGGTTCTCCCCCGGTTCTCTGTTCACTTCTTTTCTCTTTTACCTCTTGCCTTTTACCTCTTGCCTTTTATGTTATGGTTTCTATCGACCAGATTATTCAACGCACTGTGAACCCTTTTGACTCGACAACCTTTCGCCCCGGTAATTTTTGGCATGATGATAATAGCCAACAGGCGACCATCAATTCCATTCATCAAGAGATTGTCTCAGGGGTTTCGCAGCTATTAAACCAGGTTGAAGGCGATCGCCGTAGTCGAACCATTGTCCTCTCAGGAGACTCAGGATCGGGCAAAAGCTTTCTCCTGGGGCGTTTAAAACGAACCCTCAACCCCCAAGCCTTTTTTGCTTATATTGGTCCCTGGCCCGAAAGTGATTATATTTGGCGCCATACGTTGCGCCATACCATTGATAGTTTAACTTGTGTGCCTGAAGGAGAAACTGAATCGCAATTACTTCTTTGGTTGAATAGTTTGTCGGCATTTCGAGATGAAGGATTACTCAAAAAAGTCATTGGCGAACGCAATTTATTTATTCATAATTTCAAATCGACGTATCCCTCGGGAATCTATAACGCGAATGAATTTTTCAGTATTCTCTATCACCTTACCAACCCTGAACTCTATCCCCTCGCCTGTGATTGGCTGAAAGGCGATGATTTAGATCACGAAAGTTTAAAACTCTTAAATGTCCGCAGTTCTATTGAAACTGAACATCAAGCCCAAAATATTTTAGGTAACTTTGGTCGCATCGCCACCGCCACGCAACCGATTGTTTTGTGTTTTGATAACTTAGATAATGTCGATCGCAGCAATCGCGGCTATATTGACTTACAGGCATTGTTTAATGTTAATTCAATTATTCACAACCAAAAACTGAAAAACTTTTTGGTGATCATTAGTATTATTACCGATACTTGGCGTGAAAATTCGCCCCATGTGCAGCCAGCCGATTTAGCCCGCGTTGACCAAGAATTGCACTTGCGCCCGGTGGATATTCCAGCGGCGATCGCCCTCTGGGAAAGTCGTATTTTCCCCCTTCATCAACAAGCCGATTCGACTCCAAACTCGTCTCTTTATCCCCTCTGTGAAGCCGACTTACATCGTAAATTCCCCGGAAATCAAGCCCTACCCCGTTCCGTCTTAATGTTGGGGCGACAGGAGTTTCAGAAAGCAAAACTAAAGCTGCAAAATAAGACAACAGTTACCCAAGAAGTCGATCAACTGGCGGCGTTTCACTTAACCTGGGAGAACGAACTGGCAAAATCTCGTAAAACCGTTCAAGAAATTCGTCAGTTTTCCGCCCCAGAATTGATGAAGATGTTACGAGAAGCCTTAGAAGCCTTAAACGTGACGGGAGTGGAACCCAAACTCTTAAAAAGTCCGACCTATAGCCGTTATTCTCTAAGTTTTTATTGGTCCTTAACTCTGGGACGAATTGGGGTAATTTGGATTGAAGAACCCAATTTAAACAGTTTTTGCCGGGTTATGAAATCTTGTCAGGACGCCCTACGCAAAAACACGTGTCAATATCTTTATTTGATTCGGGCGGAGAATTTAGGGGTTCCCAAGAATCAGGGCTATCGCCGTTATCAAGCCTTATTTGTGGATTCGATTCATAAACATATTATTCCCCAAATTGAATCGTTACAGATTTTAGCCACTTATCATAGTTTAGTTAATGCGGCTGAGGCGGGAGATTTGCTGGTGGGCGATCGCCCTGTGAATCGTCAGCAACTCAAAGAATTGGTGATTGATTCTGAGGTTCTTCAAAGCTGTCGTTTGTTGCAAAATCTCGGTGTTTTTGAACGAAATCTGGGCAGCTTGTTACCGCAACAGACGTCAGATGGGGTTCAAAGTGAAGAATCTCTAATGCGGGAACGCCTCAAAGAATATATGTTTGCGCTGGTAAAAACTCAGCAGTTAGTGGGGCGTAATGTGTTAATGGAGAGTACGCGATCGCAGTTTCCTGAGATTAACCGCGAGGGAATTGATGGGGCAATTGGGGTATTGTGTGATGAGGGGGCGATCGTGATTCTCAATCCTGAATCTGACGCCGCCGAACAATTAATTACGGTGAACTCGTGAACATTCTTCTCAAGCCCTTGCCGAATCCGGTGCGTTCCGGCAAGCTTAATAGGGTTGCTAAAAATAGGGAATTGACTGAAACCGGAACACACCCGACCGTCCAATTTTTGGGGTGTATTAATCGGTAGGGTGCGTTGCGGCTCAAATCCATGTAAAATTAAGAAGACAAGGTTAAAGCTGCCGCAACGCACCATTGTGATAATCGGGCTATCTGTCCTGATAATTCGGTCATTATCCATCATTCATTTTTATGTTACAAATTTCCAATAAAACCAGTATCCCGATGAGCGAAATCGAGATGACCGCCATCCGTTCAAGTGGCGCGGGAGGGCAAAATGTCAATAAAGTGGCTTCCGCCATTCAACTGCGATTTGACATCAACGCCTCCTCCATGTCGCCGATTCATAAATCGCGGTTGCTGAAGATGCGCGATCGCCGCATCAGCAAAGATGGCGTGATTGTCATTAAAGCGCAAAGCCACCGCAGCCAAGAGCAAAACCGAGAGGATGCCCTCAATCGGCTGCAAAAACTGCTCAAAAGTGCCACCGTCAGCCGCCCCAAACGTAAACCCACCAAACCCTCACGCCGCGCTAAACGTAAACGAGTTGACCAAAAAAAGCAACGAGGACAACTTAAAGCCAGCCGTAAAAACGTTAAAATGCCGGACTAGACGCATAGCTCAGTCAAACGTCATGCCCTCTACCCCCAAAACCAAACCGAAGATATTGGCCGTCGATGACAGTGTTTCGATACAGGAAATACTCCAACAAACCCTGCAAAACCAGTATCACGTGCTGTTAGCCAGTAACACCGTCGAAGCCCTCGGCAAGTTGTACCGGGAGGGAATTGACCTCATGTTGCTCGATATCTCCATGCCCGGCGTCGATGGTTTAGAATTGTGTAAAATTCTCCGAAAATCGCCCGAATTTAAAAAATTACCAATTATCATGTTAACGGCACGGGATGGTGCAGCCGATCAGATGGAAGGGCGTTTAGCGGGTGCAACGGATTATCTGACCAAGCCCTTTAAACCCGAAGATCTGCGACAAACCATCGCTCGGATCTTAAAAAGCCAGAACCTAGGCCGCTAATCTCTACTTCAGGAATCAGTCCAATGACCACTATCTTAGTCGTTGACGACGTAGACAGCGAACTTGCGATCATCAGCCGTATTCTCAAAGACGAAGGCTGGACGGTCGAACAGGCCAGTGACGGTGATGAGGCGATCGCCCAAATCCAGAACGCCCAGCCCGACCTAGTCGTCTTAGACGTGATTATGCCCCGCATGAATGGCTTTGAAGTGATCCGAGAATTACGGGCCAACCCCAAAACCCAACAGTTACCCGTGGTGGTTTGCAGCCAAAAAGACACCGATATCGATCGCAGTTGGGGCAGCGACTTGGGGGCCGATGCCTACCTGGGGAAACCCTTTGAAGCTCAGCAATTGGTGGAAATCATCCAACGTCTGCTGTCGAGGTCTAGTTACTGATGTCATCCGACCCCCCACTCAGTTCTCACTCAACGCGAGTCAGCAAGGCCCAATATGTAATTCTCCATCAACAGCAGACTCGCTTAGCCATCGCCTTAACCTCCGTGCGCGAAGTATTGCGCTTGAGTGAGCAGCGACTCACTCCCATTCCCAACAGTCCCGACTTTGTCCTGGGACTGACCAACGTACGGGGGGACATTCTCACCGTCGCCGATTTTGGCAAGTTTTTAGGACTGCAACCGCTCAACCCACGCCATGACGAAAGCCGCATCGTCGTGGTGGAAGCCCCTCGTCGCCAAGATCCGACCCAGCCCCTCATCCCGCTGGGGTTAGCCGTCTCTCACGTTGAAACCGTCGTTAGCCTAGATCCCAACCAACTGCGATCAGCTGCCGAAGCCAGCGCTTCCCTCGTCCCCTTCTTGCAGGGACTCTATAACGATCACGGTCAACTCTTCAGCGTCATCGACATGGCGGCGATCGCCACCTGTTCTCGTTGGTAATTCCCGACCCCAATTCATCGCTCACGATTACGAAAGTAATACGGGAGTCTGAAAGCCCCGTCAATTTATTGCGGGGATGAAAGACGACACGAGCGGCTTTAGCCGCCTTGCTTCCCTATTGTACCTGTTCTAAGGTAAACTAAAACCAATGATGTCGTCAGCAAAAGATGAAAGCTCGATACCCGTATCGAATCTATCCAACCCAGCGCCAGGCACAAAAACTTGCCCAGTTGTTTGGCTGTTGTCGCGTTGTATGGAATGATGCTTTGGCTAGAGTTAAGTCAACCCCATCAGGAGACAAGTGGCTGAGTCACTCAGAACTACAAAAACAGGTCATCACTCAAGCTAAAAAGACTCCTGAACGGCATTGGCTATCTGATGTTTCAAGTGTTCCTTTACAGCAGTCTGTGCGAGATTTAGGTGTAGCCTTCTCTAATTTTTTCAAGAGCCGCTCAGGGTAAGCATTCAGGTGTAGGGGATTGACAAAACCCCCAGCTTAATGCGACCCCGGAATCAAAGACAGCTCGTGAGAGCGCCCTCGAACACCAAGAGCAAGCGCCCGCTCAAAAAACTCAACCGCCGAACGACCCTGAGCGCGACAAGTTTGAATCACCGTCAGCAGGGTGGCACTGCGGCGAAATCCGTTCCAGGAACGGGAGCCACCAGCCACCTTGCGCTTGGTCACCGCCAGACGCAACGACCTTTCCGCGCGATTGTTATCGGGCGG
>NZ_JAWOCL010000262.1:0-6970 GCF_046483825.1 Sodalinema sp. | reverse complement strand
TTAGACCTACCTGCAACGGTCCAAAACCCCGACGAAATTGACGAGATGTTCCGTGCGGCTCACTCGGTGAAGGGGGGTGCAGCCATGTTGGGCTATAGTTCCATCCAAAAAGTCGCCCACCGTCTCGAAGACTATTTCAAAGTCCTCAAACAAGACACCTTACCGATTGATCGCAAACTCGAAAGTCTCTTTTTACAAGGGGTTGATTCCCTACGGGAACTCCTGGAACTGCTGCAAAGCCCCTTTGGATTACGCGACGAAGATGCAGAAGAGGTGTTTAGCCGCGTCGAACCGGCTTTTGAACAACTCGAAGCCCATCTCAAACATCTACAAGCCGGAGGAACCCCAGACGACACCCCCGCCGCTGGGGCGTCTCAACCTTCGGGGAATCTGCAAGCTGAGGTGACGGATCTATTGCGACAAATGTTAACTCTCTTCCGTCAGGCGGAAAGATCAGAAACTCGACAGAAGTTGGCCGTTTTCTGTCAGCATCTGCAAGAACTCGCTTCAGAGTCTCAGGCCTGGAAAGCCTTAACGGAGGTCGCCGATCGCGCAGTTCGCAATGAAAACAACCCCTATCGCATCTTAGCGCCAGTGGTTATTGTAGAATTGCGGGAGGCCAGCGAGGCGATCGCCGCCGGGGATGAAGGCGCAATTTCCCCTAGTTTCAGTCTGCAACATCTGGCTGAAGCCGAGGCGGGAGCCTGGGGCCACTACGCCCTGATTCGCCAAGATCCAGCCGCTGCGGTTAAAGCCCTCACAGATATTTTTGAGAAACCCCAGCTTATGAAACTCGCCAAAATGCTCTACAAAGTCGCCCAAGCCTGATAAAGCCCCCACGTCTATCCATCCCCTCCTGGGAGGGGTAGGGGGGGGTTCTCCGGCGTTCCCTGTTCCCAGTTCCGGTGTTCCCTCTTTATGACCCCCATCACCCTGACCGTTAACGGTGAATCGAAACAGTGCCAGCCTGGGCGATCGCTGCCCCAATTCTTAGAAGAAATTGGCTTAAATCCTCGCCTAATTGCTGTTGAATATAATGGCGAAATTCTCCATCGTCAATATTGGGAAAATACCCAAATTCAAGAGGGAGATAAACTCGAAATTGTCACCATTGTGGGTGGGGGTTGATAATAGTCAACCGTTGCTCGTGACTGGGCTGGAGCCACGTTAAACCCTTGGCCCGAGTGCGGGCGGCAGAGCCGCCCAGAGTGCGTGTCACGGCAGAGCCATGACACGAGGAGGGGGAGTGCGTGTCACGGCAGAGCCATGACACGAGGAGGGAGGATACAAAATTGTAGGGGCGAAAAATTTTTCGCCCCTACTAATTACAAATACTGGCCCGTATGGGATTCAGCTACCTTAGCCACCATTTCTGGGGTTCCGACAGCCACAACTTCGCCGCCTTTATTTCCTCCTTCTGGACCTAAATCAATCAACCAATCCGCCGAACGAATCACATCCAAATTATGCTCAATCACTAAAATGGAATTGCCCTTATCCACTAAACGTTGCATCACATTCAGCAACTGATGCACATCATAAAATGAGAGTCCCGTCGTCGGTTCATCAATCAAATATAAGGTTTTTCCTGTAGCGCGGCGGGATAACTCCGAGGCTAACTTCACCCGTTGCGCCTCACCACCTGAAAGCGTTGGCGCAGGCTGTCCGAGGTGAATATACCCCAACCCCACATCCAACAGCGTTTGCAGGCGACTGGCGGCGCGAGGGATGTTTTCAAAGACCTCTAACGCTTCCTCAACAGTCATATTCAGGACATCGGCGATGGAATGACCCTTATAGTGAACTTGTAGGGTTTCTCGGTTATATCGCGCCCCTTTACAGATATCACATTGTACATACACATCGGGGAGGAAATTCATGGAAATGATGTTCACCCCCTGACCGCCGCAAGCTTCACAGCGTCCACCTTTGACGTTAAAGGAAAACCGCCCCGGTTTATAGCCTCGTGCTTTGGCTTCGACGGTTTCAGCAAACACTTGACGGATACTATCAAAAATCCCTGTATAGGTGGCGGGATTAGACCGGGGAGTTCGTCCAATTGGCGATTGGTCAATGACAATGACTTTGTCAACAATGTCTTTAATTTCTTTCTTTTTACTTCCCTTGACTTGCAAGGTTTTCAACCCTTGCGGCATGGGAATTTTTCGGGTTAAATGATGTTGGAGTGCTGGATAAAACAGGTCATTGACTAATGTGGATTTCCCGGAACCTGATACACCCGTAACGCAAACTAATTTCCCTAAAGGAATGTCGATATCGATATGTTTAAGATTATTGCGATGAGCATCTTTGAGTTGTAAAACGCGACCATTTCCGGGGCGACGTTCTTCGGGAATTTCAATGGCCCGTCGCCCGGATAAATACGCGCCAGTCATGGACTTTTCTGCGGTCAGAAGCGTTTTTAAGTCCCCTTGGGCGACAATTTCGCCGCCGTGGACGCCTGCGCCGGGACCAATATCGACGAGATGATCGGCGCTGCGGATGGTATCTTCGTCATGTTCAACGACGATTAGGGTATTTCCTAAATCGCGCAATTTGCTTAAGGTTTGCAATAAACGTCCGTTATCCCGTTGGTGTAACCCGATGCTGGGTTCGTCAAGAACGTACAGCACGCCGGTTAAGCCGGACCCGATTTGAGTCGCGAGACGGATGCGTTGGGCTTCTCCCCCGGAGAGACTGGTGGCGGAGCGATCGAGGGTGAGATAATCGAGGCCGACGTCGAGGAGGAATTGCAGGCGATCGCGAATTTCCCGTAACACCAGTTCGGCGATTTGCGCTTGACGGGGACTCAGTTCCATCTCAGACAAGCGCGTTAAGCACTCGTCAATGGCGACGCCGGTGAGATCGCTGATGTGATATTGACCGATGCGAACGGCGAGGGATTCGGGTTTGAGGCGCTTTCCGCTACAGACATCGCAAACTTTATCAATCAGGTATTGTTCGAGTTTGTCTTTGATTGGGTCGGAAGATGTGTCTTCGTATTGGCGTTGCAACATGGCCAAGACGCCGGAAAAGTGGCGGTAGTAGCCTCGATTCTCTTGATAGCGCGAATCGGTTTCAATCCAAATCGGTTCGCTGGCCCCGTAGAGGAGGATCTGTTGTTGCTCGGCGCTGAGTTGGTTCCAGGGGGTGCTAATCTCGAAGCCAAAGGCTTGGCCGACGCTGAAGAGGACTGAGAGATAGTAGCTATTGTCTTTGTCGGACCAGGGGGCGATCGCACTGTATACGGGGGCGTTCGGGTCGGGAATGACCCGTTCTGGGGCGAAGGTGCGAGAACTTCCTAAACCGTGACAGGCGGGACAGGCCCCGTAGGGAGAGTTGAAGGAAAACAGACGGGGGGAGAGTTCTTCCATGACCGCGCCATGTTCGGGACAGGCGAAGTTTTCCGAGAAAATCATCTCCTGGGGACGCTCTTCGTCGGGGAGTTGGGCGGAAATCAGAACCACGCCATCGGCTTGTTTCAAGGCGGTGGCGAGGGAGTCGGTGAGCCGTTCTTGCAGTCCGGGTTTACAAATGAGGCGATCGACGACAATCTCAATGTCATGGACGTGGTTTTTGTCGAGTTCGATGTGATCCGAGAGATCTCGCACCTCGCCATTGATGCGAACTCGGACGAAGCCTTGGGAGGCCAGGCTAGAGAGGAGTTTTTTGTGGGTTCCCTTTTTTCCTCGGATGATGGGGGCGAGAATTTGGAATTTGGTCCGTTCGGGGAGATCGAGGACGCGATCGCACATGACATCAATGGTCTGAGGCGCGATGGAGCGATCGCAATGGGGACAGTGGGGTTCACCGGCTCGTCCAAACAGCAGTCGCAGATAGTCGTAAATCTCGGTGACGGTTCCCACCGTTGAGCGGGGGTTGTGGGAGGTGGATTTCTGATCGATGGAGATGGCGGGACTGAGTCCTTCGATAGACTCGACATCGGGTTTATCGAGTTGTCCGAGGAACTGACGAGCGTACGCACTGAGGGATTCGATGTAGCGCCGTTGTCCCTCGGCGAAGATGGTATCGAAGGCCAGGGACGACTTCCCGGACCCGGAAACCCCGGTAAAGACGATTAACTGGTTGCGGGGAAGGTCGAGATCAATCTGTTTGAGGTTATGTTGACGCGCTCCCCGGATGCGGATGACATCCTCAAGTTTGGGGGAGAGTGTGTTCTCTGTGGAGTTGGGGAGAGAGTCCCGAGATTTGACGCGCCGTGCCATACCGACCTTTGATACAACCCTTAACAGTTTACGGCAAGTCCTTGCCCGATGGAGCAATCTTCGCCATTTTGCCTAGGGCCGCTGTCTCTCTACAATTAGGGAATAATTGCTTTTCAATACCTATGACTCTGACTTGCAACCAACTTCTGGAGACCTATCCTGACCTCTGGCGGGATGCAACCCGTCATCCCTTTCTCGATCGCTGTCAAGCGGGAACCATTGAACCACAACAGTTTAATACTTGGCTAACTCAAGATTATCTGTTTGTGACGGAGTTCACCCGCTTTCTGGCGAATACCTTAGCTGCGGCCCCTGTGGCTCATTTTGATGTCTTGTTGGGGGGATTGAACGCCATTCGGGATGAGTTAGCCTGGTTTCGTGATAAAGCTCAGGAACGCCAGTTGAGCCTAGACAGTGCGCCTCAAGCCACCTGTGAGGCCTATTGTCAGTTAATGGCCAGTTGGTCGGTTCAACCCTATGCGGTGCAAGCCACGGCGTTATGGGCTATTGAACTCGCCTATAATCAGGGCTGGCAACTGCCCGGTGTGATGGTTTCGCCCTATGATGAGTTTGCCCAACGCTGGGGAAATCCGGGATTTACCGAATATGTTAAACAACTCGAAGCGCAAGCCAACGAACGCTTAGCAGGGGCATCAGAGGATGTTCAAGGTCAAGCGGAGGCGGTTTTTCAAGCGGTTGCCCGTCAGGAGAATGCTTTTTGGCAGATGGCATTTATTCAGGGTTGTTGATGCGATCGCCCCGAGAAAAATAACCCACCTTTTCGATGTAAATTGTCCTGATTGTCCAGAAGTTGTGTAGACTGACGACGAATAGCTCGACGTTAACTCACCGATCCTTTTGGGCGATACTCATGAAATTTGTCTGTTTGCTGTGGGTGGGAGGGATGGGGGTGGGAGCCGCGATCGCCGCTGGAGTGGGAGCGTCTGAGGCCATGGCCCAAACGATTCCGCCGCAATCGCCGCCGTTACCCTCACTTCCTGATCGCCTTCCCCCGCCGAGTCCTGATATTCTGGTTCCACCGCTACAGACTCCGGCGCAGAGGGACGACCCCGCTGAGGAGATCCCCGAGATTTGGGTTCGCAAGATTGAGGTGTTGGGAAATACGGTGTTTTCGGCGGCGGAGTTGGCGGAGTTGACGGCGGACTATGAGGGGCGATCGCTGGTATTTGAAGATTTAATCAACTTACGCACGGCGCTGACGGATTTCTATGTCGCCAATGGCTATACGACCTCGGGAGCGTTTATTCCGCCTCAGGATGTCACCGATGGGGTGGTCCAGGTGCAGGTGGTGGAGGGACGCTTAGATCGGTTAACCATTACGGGGGTGAGTCGCTTGTCGGAAGCGTTTATTCGTCATCGCCTAGAACAAGCCAGTGAGCCTCCCTTGAGTTTACCCGCTTTAGAACAGGCCCTACAACTGTTGCAACAAGACCCGGCGATCGCTTCGGTGCGGGCCGAGTTGATGGCGGGACGCGGACCGGGGTTGAGTGACTTACAGCTAACTGTGACCGAGGCGTTTCCGGTGGAGGGACGGGTCCAGTTGGCTAATCGTACTTCTCCCAATGTGGGATCTCTGCGTCCTTCACTTGAGGTAGAGGTTCACAGTCCTTTGGGAATTGGTGATTCTCTGTTGGGGGAGTTTGGAATGACAGAAGGGGTGCGAGAGGGGTTTGTCCGCTATGAGGTGCCGCTGAACCCCGAGAATACCCGGTTATCGTTATCTTATCAGCGGGGGCGATCGCGGGTGGTGGAGGAGCCGTTTGAGGCCCTAGAGATTCGCTCAACGGATGAAGATTGGCGCTTGGGTGTTTCTCATCCCCTTTGGGAAACCTCGAATGATGTGTTTCGGGTGGGGATGTCGTTGGGGTTACAGCGATCGCGGACGTTTTTGTTTGATGACGAGCCGTTTTCCTTTTCCGAAGGACCTGAAGATGGGCGCTCGAATTTAACGGTGTTACAACTGACGCAAGAGTGGTCCTCTCGCTCTCCGGCGGAGGTCGTGGCGGCGCGATCGCAGTTTAGTGTCGGACTCGATGCGTTCGATGCAACCCGTCATGAAACCGGGCCGGATGGGGTGTTTTTCGCCTGGTTGGGACAGTTTCAATGGGTGCGATCGCTGGCCCCCGATACGCTCTTGATTACGCGCATGGCGGCTCAACTCGCGGCGGACCCCTTGCTTCCAATTTCCCAGTTTAGTTTGGGGGGACCCGATACGGTTCGCGGCTATTTGCAAAATCAACGGGTTGGGGATAGTGGGGTGATGGCGTCTCTGGAGTTTCGCTATCCCTTAGTTCAAGATCCCGGAGGGTTGGGAATTGTACAGATTGCACCGTTTTTGGATGTGGGGACGGTGTGGAATTTGGGAGGCGATCGTGAGATTGCGGATCCGCAAACCTTGGTGGGAACGGGAGTGGGGTTACGCTGGGAGATGTCCCCGGATTTTTCGGCGACGTTGGATTGGGGGATTCCTTTGGTGGATGTGGGCGATCGTGGGGAGTCGTTGCAAGGAAATGGTGTGTATTTCTCCATTGAATATCGTCCCTTTTGAGAAACGAATGGCTGCTGCTTGGGGATTGACTGGATGTTTTTTATTTAAAGAAAGGAAGAGAAATTATGGCACTATCACAACGGTTTACTGAGGCCTTAGTTTGGGCGACAGAACTCCATCAAACTCAGGTTCGCAAGGGATCGGGGATTCCCTATATTGCTCATCTGTTGGGAGT
>NZ_JAWOCL010000208.1:0-18287 GCF_046483825.1 Sodalinema sp. | reverse complement strand
ATGCGATTGAGGTTCAAACGTACGTCGTTGAGGAGGCTGCTGACGGCTTCATGTTTGATGCGTAGTTGCTCTTGGGGGTCGATATGAGCGCAAGTGGCTTCTAGGTTCATTTCCAGGTCCGTGATGCTTTGGGCGATCGCCTCGGTGAGATCTTTACTCGATCGCCGAATCAGATCCTGAACTTCATCGGTGGTGGCCAGATGTTGCAGCAGGCGATCGCTCAGACGAGGTGAACTGGTGGCCGGTGAGTAGGCTGGATTGGGGGCGGCCGGTAAGACGGGTTCCGGCTCCTGTGCGGGCGATACAGGCGGGTTAGCCGCTCGATTGAAGGTCATGCCAAAAAAGAGGCTATTGTCGCTCTCATCGTCTTCTAGGTCTGGCTCTGAGGCTCTTTCAGAGTCCATCTGCAAGGCGGGACTATCGGTAATATGATTGCCAAAGCCGATGTCTTCTGGGGGAGACTCAAACTCCGCTACGAGATCCTGAGAACTCTCCTGAGAACTCCCCTGAGAACTTTCCTGAGAGCGATCGCCCACCGCTTGCACATAAAAGCGCGTCAAACACCGAACCAGCAAATCGGCGGCGTTGAGATTCTCCTCAACGCCATCGAGGTTGCGGGCCGTGCGATGGAGACGGGTATCGAGTTCGTCTAACGTCGGACAAGCCTCGAAGAGATTACGTAACAGTTCGTCGAGTTCCTGGGCTTTCAGGGCCATCCAGTCGCGATCGCTAAAATCGAACTGGCGATAAATCGTGGAAAAAATCAGAATTTTGCTACGTAGGGGATTGGTTTTACGCAACAACTGTCCCCGCACGTCAAAGAGATCGTCGGGACCTTGGATTCGAGTAACCGTCAGTTCGTCGCTGTCAAACACGTTTACGCTCTTAAGATGCACCGGTCGCACAGGCAAGGGACATAATCGTAGACTCGCCCAAAGACTTGCCCAAAGACTTGCCCAAAGACTCGCCCAAAGACTGATGGCACAAGACGAGATATCATCAAAACAAGTTGCACTGTTTGTACTCCTAAGTTTTCGAGCCGTCAAGACGGGGGACTCCCCCCAGCCACGATAGAATCAACCTATTTGTTGTCGGACGTGTTCTCGCGGATACTGAGGAAAACGTCCTAGTTTTGAGGATTTGGTCATGACAGACACCACACCGCTGAGCAATGCCATTCGGATGCAGGCTCGCCCTGCGGGGGTTTCGGTCCGTTCTAACTACGTTTTGGCTGCGATCGATATCGGCACTAACTCCATTCACATGGTTGTGGTTCAGATTCAGCCGGAACTCCCGGCTTTCACCATTATTACGCGAGAAAAGGAAACTGTCCGTTTGGGGGACTGCGATCTCGAAACAGGACATCTCAAACCGGAGATTATTGAGCGTTCAGTCGAGACGCTACGACGCTACCAAAAAATTGCCAACAGTCTCGCGGCGGATGAGATTGTCGCTGTAGCCACCAGTGCGACGCGGGAAGCCCCCAATGGCCAAGAGTTTATTCAACGGGTGCGGGATGAGTTGAATTTGTCGATTAATCTCATTTCGGGGCCTGAAGAGGCGCGACGGATTTATCTCGGGGTGTTGTCGGGGATGGAGTTGGCCCGTCAGCCTCATGTGGTGATTGATATTGGCGGCGGTTCGACGGAGTTGATTCTCGGTGATGGCCAGGAACCCCGCAGCCTCAGTAGTACGAAGGTGGGGGCGGTGCGTCTGTCGGCCCAGTATGTCCATAGTGACCCCATTGAGGATAAAGATTACACCGCCCTCGAAGCCTATGTGCAGGGAATGCTTGAACGTCCGGTTGAGGAGGTGTTGGCTAAGGTGCAGCCGGGGGAAACGTTGCGCATGGTGGGAACCTCGGGAACCATTGAGGCGTTGGCCACGATGGATGCGATCGACAATTTAGGTGGGGTTCCCAGTCCCCTCAATGGCTATGTTCTCAGTTTTAAGCATCTCCATAAACTGCTCAAAAAACTCCGCAAGAGTAGTTATGAGGAACGACTCGATATTCCAGGAATGGTGGAACGTCGCGCTGAGATTATTGTGGCGGGGGCGGTGATTCTCCATGAGGCGATGTCTCTGTTGGGCGTCGATGAACTGATTATTTGTGAGCGGGCTTTACGGGAGGGCATGATTGTCGATTGGATGCTCAATCGGGGCTTGATTGAGGATAAACTCTGTTATCAAAGTTCGGTTCGTGAACGCAGTACCCGCAAGATTGCTAAAAAGTATCATGTGGATTTGCCCTATGCTGAACGCACGGCGGAGTTTGCAGTGAGTTTGTTTGACCAAACTCAGGGAGTGCTGCATGAGTGGGGTGAGACGGAGCGAGAGTTATTGTGGGTGGCGACGTTACTCCACAACTGCGGTCTTTATATTAGTCATTCGGCGCATCATAAGCATTCCTATTATTTGATTCGTCATGGGGAATTGCTCGGATTTACGGAATTAGAGATTGAGGTGATTGCGAATTTAGCTCGTTATCACCGCAAGAGTGCGCCGAAGAAAAAGCATGAACCCTATGCGAATTTGTCCAGTGGCGATCGCCTCCTGGTTCGTCAGTTGAGTGGTTTGATGCGGTTGGCGATCGCCCTCGATCGCCGCCAACTCGGGGCCATCAGCAAAGTCCGCTGTGACTATCGCCCGGACTCGAAACAGATGAATTTGTTACTCTATCCTAAAGAGGTTGGAGATTCTTGTGATTTGGAACGTTGGAGTCTCAATTACAAAAAAGAGTTGTTTGAGGATGAGTTTGGGGTTGAATTATTGGTTTTATTGGCGAGTTAACTTCCCTGAATTGGGGTTGAAATAACCATTGAAATGACCAATCCCAAAAACCAAGTTATTGAGTCTTGTCCCTTCCGCAATAAGCTGAACTGGGTTATTCCTTGCGTTCGCAAAACATGAAACTGTATCAAAAAACCCTGATTCTAATAAGCTGTAGTTTGCTCGGGCTAATTGCCATCCTCTATGGTAGTCTCTCGGTAATTCTCCTCCGTAGTTTTTGGGCCTTAGAACGTAAAAATGCGACCCAAGATATCCAACGAGTTGAGAATGCCTTAAGGCAAAAAGTTGCTCAACTCAACCTCGTGACGGGAGACTGGTCCAACTGGGATGCCATGCATGATTTCATGACCGGGGAGAATGAGCAATTTTTTCAGGAGAACATCACCGATACGGTCTTGACAAACTTGCAACTGAGGGGGTTGCTTTTAATGGACCGTGAAGGGGAGGTCAAAGCCGGTCAGAGCTTTGAGTTACCGGGCGAATCCGGGCAACCTCTGCCGGCTAGTTGGCTCGAACGACTCACCCCAGACCATCCCCTGCTCGATCATGACAGTCCCCATAGTCTAACGGCGGGATTTTGGGTTCTTCCCGAGGAGACGCTACTGGTGTCCTCCCGTCCTATCTTAACCAGTGATGGCCGTGGTTCGATGCCGGGGACCGTGATCATGCTACGACCTTGGGATGAGTCTCAGGTACAGGAGTTAGCCGAAGAAGTCCAGTTACAGGTTCGGTTTCACCGTCTCTCGGCTGTGGAGAACTCCAGCGTGTTACAGGCGATGGCCCGCCAATTGCGGGAGGAACCTAATCAGCCGGTGATTGAGCCACTCAACCAACAGGAACTGGCCGGATATCACTGGGTTCGCGATATCCATGGTACGCCTCAGCTTTTGCTGGAGGTAACCATGCCTCGGGATGTTTATCGAGAGGGACGGCAGGCGTTAGGCTATTTACTAGGGTCGTTGCTTTTGGTGGGGGGAGTCTTTGGGGTTCTGACGGTGATTCTTCTGGAGCGTTTGGTGCTGCGGCGTTTGGCTCGTTTGAGTGAGGCGGTGTCTGAGATTGGGAAGAGTAGTGATTTAACCTTACGTGTCTCAACTCCCGGTACCGATGAACTCAGTGATTTGGGAGCTTCGATTAATGGGATGTTGGAGGATTTGGAGAAAAATGCCGCTGCTTTGGGCCAGGAACGCGAAACCGTCGAACGCCTGTTGTTGAACGTGTTACCTGAGTCGATCGCCGCTCGCTTGAAGGTGGACGAAGGGGCGATCGCTGAGTTGTTTGATGATGTTACGATTTTGTTTGCCGATATTGTAGGCTTTACCCCCTTATCGTTGCGTTTAACTCCCGTTGAAGTGGTGAATCTTCTCAATCAGATTTTCTCGGAGTTTGATGCGATCGCCGAAAAACTAGGACTTGAAAAAATCAAAACCATTGGCGATGCTTATATGGTGGCTGGAGGCTTACCGATTCCTCGTGCAGATCATGCTGAGGCGATCGCCGATATGGCCTTAGCCATGTTGGACTCGGTCGATGATGTCCAACATCAATATCCCGAGGAATTTCAGATTCGTCTGGGCATCAATAGCGGTACTGTGGTGGCTGGGGTCATCGGAACCCACAAGTTTATTTATGATTTATGGGGGGATACGGTCAATGTGGCCTCTCGCATGGAGTCTCATGGGGAACCGGGCAAAATCCAGGTCACGGAAGCCACCTACGAGCGCCTAAAAGAACGCTATACTTTCCAGGAACGGGGTATGATTGCCCTGAAAGGACGAGGGGATATGAAATCCTATTGGCTGATTGGCAAAAAATCATAACAATGCGGGAAATTCCTCGATTCTCAGCAGTCCCACGTTGACCCAAGCCGCAATAAACAATGACGAATGGAACTTAGAGAATGCTCTTAGATGGAATTGAGGCGGAACTATCGGGATTTGTAATTTCCCTGAATGGAATTTTAACGGGGTTTTGTCAACTGTTGGCCTTGTTTGTGATTGCCATTGGCGTCACTCGGGCATTGGTGATTTATCTCAAAGACGCGCTTTTTAGACCCCAAACCACTGAGGCCTTTCAACGGGGTCGTTTGGTGATGGGATATTCGTTTTCGCTGGCTCTGAGTTTCTTGATTGGGGCAACGATTCTCAAGACGATGATTTCGAGTCGTTGGGATGATATTGCTCGTTTGGCGGCGATTATTGCCGTGCGGACTATGTTAAATTACTTATTGCTGCAAGCGATTAGTAAAGCGAGTCCAGCCGTGGAAGAAACCAGGACGATGGAAACGGCTAAATAGCTCATCTCAAAGCATTTTTATGCTAAATTGTCAAGACAAAAAAAGGCGGTTATGGATTGTATTGAACTCTCACAAATTCGCTGTTATGGCTACACCGGATTTTTAGCCGAGGAACAGGTTTTAGGCCAGTGGTTTGAGGTGGATTTAAGCTTGTGGCTCGACTTGCAGGGGGCGAGTCAAAGTGATGCCATTGAGGATACATTGGACTATCGCCAGGCGATCGCCCAAGTCAAAGACATTATCAAAACCGAGAAATTTGCCCTCGTTGAACGACTGGCCGGCGCGATCGCCGACTCCCTCTTAACCCTAGAGAAAGTCCAGCAAGTCCGAGTCCGCCTCAGCAAACCCGCCGCTCCCATTCGGGACTTTGGCGGTCGCATTACCATAGAGATCACGCGACCACGTCCCCAGGACTCCTAAATCGCCGCTAATCCTCCTCCTCAAACCAACTCGATCGCCAGGCCGACTCCGCCTCAATCACCGCTCGTTGTCGTTGTTTTTCATGATAACTGCGTCCCACCTTAACCAATTGCGAGGATAACTCCCGTAGGCGATCGCGCCACGTCTTCAGAGTCGGGTCCGCAAACTCAATATCCGACAGCCGTAAGCGAACCGCTAACAACTGGGCCACCTGCGATCGAGACTCATCCCCCGACTCAGTTTCGACCAATAACTTCAACAAATTCGGCACATTGGTTGTCGTCTCCGCCGTTGCATCCACCTGAGTCGCCGCCTGAACCAGCTTCGGCGGAACCGTTGCGGGCAAAATTCCCCGACTTTGCAACAGACGATTCACCCGTTGCGATAACTGCGACAACACCCGCGAAACGCCCTGTTCTACAGTACGTTGCCAACTGGCGATCAGTTCAGGAGTCATCGGATCATAGTCAGACAAGGAGGGTAAATTCTCCTTATCCTGCAAATCAAATAAATCTGGACCCGACGCCTCGGGACTGTCCGTTTCCATAAAAGGAACCTCATCATCGTCCCCCATCGACAAACGTTGCAGGCCCACACGACTAAATAAATCATCGGGTAACTCAAACTCTTCCGCAAAAGCCTCCAACGCCGCCTGATCACTCTCACTAATCGTCCCAAACTCCTCCGACTCATCCTCATCGTCCTCGTCAGTCGTTGACGTCATCGAAGCAGCTGACGGCGATGGCGAAGAGGTGGTCGCCGTACGAGCTTCCTGCATCACCTCAGCCGTACAGCGATAGAACGACTGCAACATCGAGGGTTCAACCTGTTTCGCCAACTGACGAATTTTCAGTTGCAACGCCTGTCGCTGAGAAAATGACAGAGATAAAAACGCCTCAGGATAGCCTTGAGTACAAAGGTGATAGGTTGCCAAGATCAGTTGATGCTGCACCGCGTTCGCTAACGCCGTGATGTATTCGCGGTAGGTGTCCTCAAACGTCTCTGACAGTTGCGACAACTCTCCCTTTAAACGCTCCAACGTCTGATAGAGTCGTTCCGTTGATCCAGTCATCTCATCATCTCCCCCATGATCTAGCCATCCCCCCGAAACAAGAGGGTTCAGAAGCAACACACGTCTCCTGAACCCTCATACGTTAGCGGAATGGGTTAGTTTTTGCCCACATTGGCTTGAGCGGCCACTTCAGCGGCGAAATCGCTCTCTTCTTTCTCGATACCTTCACCGAGAACAAAGCGCACAAAACGACGCACGCGGATGTTTTCACCCAACTGAGCCACCATTTGTTTCACCAGTTCATCGACGGTGATGTTGGTATCCCGGATATAGGGTTGTTCCAACAAGGCCAATTCCTTGAGCCGTTTGCCAATCCGACCTTCCACGATTTTCTCGCGGATGTTTTCGGGCTTCCCAGCTAAGTCATCGCGGCCCATTTCGATGGATTTCTCCTTCTCGGCGATTTCTGCCGGGATGTCCTCAACCCGGACATACTCCACATTGGGGCAAGCCGCGACTTGCATGGCAATGTTGCGCACAAGGTCTTGAAACTCCTCGCGGCGAGCCACGAAGTCCGTTTCACAGTTGATTTCAATCAGAACGCCCACTCGTCCACCCGTGTGGATGTAGCTTCCGACTAATCCCTCGGCAGCAACACGGCCCTCTTTTTTGTTCGCGGAAGCCATCCCTTTTTGACGAAGCCACTCAATGGCTTTCTCGGAATCGCCGCCACTCTCGCTGAGAGCCTTTTTGCAGTCCATCATCCCTGCGCCCGTCTTATCGCGCAGTTCCTTAACGTCTTTTGCTGAAATTTGCGCCATGATTGCTTCTGTTTCTGTCGTTTGTGCTACACGTACAAGGGAAGCTCTTATTCTTCCTCAGACTGGGCTGTTTGAGCGGCTTGAGCCACGGGTTCAGCCTCTTGGCTGTCAGTGGATTGGCTGGCTTTGGATTTCTCCTCAGTGTCATCCGAGGTCTCATCCGGGGTCTCATCCGGGGTCTCATCCGGGGTCTCATCCGGAGTCTCATCAGAGGTCTCGTCGGAGACATCATCAGAGGTCTCGTCGGATTCTACCTCGTCATCCTCGAAATCATCGACGCTGTAATCGTCATAATCATCCTCAGACAGAGAATCGAGTTCACCATGACGACCTTCGTAAATTGCGTCGGCCAGTTTGCCCAATATTAGCTTAATCGATCGGATGGCATCGTCGTTAGCGGGAATGGGAACATCGACGGCATCGGGATCACAGTTGGTATCCAACAGAGACACGATGGGCAGATCGAGTTTGTGGCATTCCTGAACGGCGGTGTATTCCCGGCGTTGGTCCACCAAGATGACGATATCGGGAACTTTACGCATTCCCTTAATCCCACCAAGATATTTGCGCAGTTTAAACAGTTCCCGGCGCAACATGGCCCCCTCTTTCTTGGGACGCAGATCCAAGTTCCCAGATTCTTCGAGGTTCTCTAGTTCTTTGAGGCGTTCGACACGAGTTTTAATCGTCGTCCAGTTGGTGAGCATTCCCCCCAACCACCGTTGGTTGACGTAGTACGCCCCACAGCGATCGGCTTCTTGGGCGATAATCGCGGCCGCTTGGCGTTTGGTTCCCACAAACAGGAATTTTTTGCCCGCTTCGGCTGCTGAACGCAGGTAATCGTAGGCATCTTCGAGCAGTTGTGCCGTCTGCACCAGGTCGATGATGTGAACCCCGTTGCGATCGGTAAAGATGTACTGCGACATCCGAGGGTTCCAGCGACGAGTCTGGTGTCCAAAGTGAACTCCACATTCGAGGAGTTGAGCCAGTGTAATAACTGCCATAAAACTTGAAATCTCCGTATTTTCGGGTTTTTCCTCCATCCAGCGTTTGATTCCTGAGGAACTCTCGTCCCGTCAGAAACACCCGAAACGCCAAATGTGCGAAATTTTGACAACCTCACTAGGATAGCATGGGGGGGACGGCAAAAGGCAAGAGGCAAGAGGCAAAAAAGGCAAGAGGCAAAAGGCAAAAGGCAAAAGGCAAGAGGCAAGAGGCAAGAGGCAAGAGGCAAGAGTAATAGACGGTAGGGGCGAAAAATTTTTCGCCCCTACTCGTTCTCCTGTTCCGGTGTTCCGGTGTTCCCTTCTTTTGCCTCTTGCCTGTTCCCTATCCTTTCTCCCTCACCTCAAAGGTGGTATTGGTGTCTTCGGGTGCGTTGAGGAGATCAATACAGAGTTGGGCGATGTCGTTGCGGGAACATTGGCCTTTCATCGTGTCACCGCGATCGCGTTCTAAGGCCTTGCCACCCGGCGCTTCCGTGAGGGCGCAGGGACGGACAATCGTATAGGGAACGCCACTCTCGCGCACACTATCTTCTCCCGCCAGCTTCCAGGTGAGAATCCCGCCGAGTTGGTCGTTCATCCGCACCGCTGGGGGTTCGTCTTCTAGGTTTAAGCCCGGTTTTCCGGGACGAGTCACCCCGGCGGAACTGATCATGATAAATTGCGGTAACGGCGGTCCCCCGTAGGCTTTCATGGTTTCAAGTTCCAAACGGAAGCCTCCCGCTGAAAAGGTGGGATTGAGTTCGCCGTCATACTCAAATTTACTCAACATCAACTGAAACGCGGTGACCGTTCCGGCGGGGAAGGGGTCTGCTGTTTCAATGGTTTTGGTGCGGAAATTGGGGATTAACTCCGCAAAGGGAATCCGCACGGTCATCCAGATGTTATAGACGGTGTCGAAGGAGTAACAGTAACTGACACCATCCCAACGGTCATCGCCTCGGAGGATGAATTTATAGCGGTTGCCATCGCCGCGAACTCGTAGTTCAATTCCCTCATAGGCCGATAAGTCCAAGGGTTGGTCCAGCGGACGGGTTCGCACGGAGGCAAACCCCCCTGAGTTGGCGGTTGAGACGTTGCCCTCAAACAGGGCCGCGCCGGAAATTTGGCGGATACCACTTTCACTCACCCCGCCCATGACCACATCATCAACGGCGCCCCAGAGGCTGTTGAAGTTGGGGAGGGGCTGTCTGAAGTCAAATATCATTTTTTCGTTTTGCCGCTGTTTTAGATAGGGTTTTGCGGCGTTGACGAGGTTTTTCACCCCCTGATACTCAATGTATTCTGGGGTTTCGGCGACTTCGGGCAGGTAGAATTTCACCCCTTGATAGTATTTCTCGCGGCTGGGGGTGTCTCCTTCGACGGGTTGCACTCGGGTTCCGGTGCAGCAAATGACGGCGCGGACGTTCTCGAAGACTCGCGCATTGAGGGTTTCGGGAAGGGTGATATCGGCTTCGACGAGATCCACCTCATCCCCGAGGAGTTCTCGCCCTCGTTGGGCGTTACGGACTAGGCCGCGCACGGGAATCCCCTGCTGGTGCAGTCGTTGTACGACTCGTTTCCCCACGCCTCCGGTGGCGCCGGCGACGAGAACAACTCCGGGGCTGTTGGGACTCTTTAAGATGGCGTCGTCTTTCATACCAAGTAATTTTTGCAGCCAGGTGAAACTGCCGATAAAGGGGATTTCTCCGAAAAAACCTAGAGTATCGAGGAATCGTCGGAAGTCCCAGTTTTGTCGAGTTTGTTCGACCACGAGATGACATCCTCCTTGTTGATGTGGGCGATCGCGCTTGGCACTGTTTGGCGCTCTAAGTTCAATTGTAAAGAAACTTTGAGAAAGCGATCGCCCCCTGAGGATTATGGGGATGTTCACTGGGCGTAGGGAATGGGATCGGTGAGGTTGAGGGAATCAAAGGCGGCCCGTCGCAGTTGGCAGGAGTCACAGACGCCACAGGCGACCTCACCACCGGCGTAGCAGGACCAGGTTTTCTCCCAGGGAACGCCGAGTTGATTTCCCAGTTGGATGATTTCGGTTTTTTTGAGGTTGATGAGGGGGGTTTGAATGATGATGGGGGTTCCTTCTCGTCCTTGTTTGGTTCCTAGGCGGAAGGCCTCTTGCATGGCCTGGATATAGTCGGGCCGACAGTCGGGATAGCCGGAATAGTCGAGGGCGTTGACGCCGATGTAGATGCGTTCGGCCTGTTGGACTTCGGCCAGGGCTAGGGCGAAGCTGAGGAAGATGGTGTTACGGGCGGGAACGTAGGTGATGGGGATGTCTTGGGCCATGTCCGCCAGGCTGCGATCGCCGGGCAAGTCTAGGCTACTATCGGTTAGGGCAGATCCTCCCCATTGGCTGAGGTCGAATTGCACGACTTGATGGGTTCGGACTGCGGCGGCTTGGGCGATCGCGTGGGCCGCATCGAGTTCCCGGCGATGTCGCTGTTGGTAGTCAAAGGAGATGGCGTGACAGGTGTAGCCGTCGGCTTGGGCTTGATAGAGTACGGTGGAGGAGTCTAAGCCGCCTGAGAGGAGAACGATCGCAGTTTTGGCCATGGGGTTACGGTTGAGGGGTAGAATCTTGACTATCTTCACGATACCAATGCAGACCCCTCCCACTTGGTGAGTCTGAAGGAAATCACCAGAAGCACGACGACTCGCGATCCGTCACAATGGTAACTACCTCCCATTCACCATGAATTAACCATGACATGAGGAGACCGATGCTATCTAATCCATCTCAGCATCGGGCTGTTGATACCGAGTTAAGGAGAACCTGATGTCCCATACGATTGTCACCAACACCTGCGAAGGCGTTGCCGATTGTGTTGAAGCCTGTCCCGTGGCTTGTATCCATGATGGACCGGGTAAGAACAAAAAGGGAACCGCCTGGTACTGGATTGACTTTTCGACTTGTATCGATTGCGGGATTTGTCTGCAAGTTTGTCCCGTTGAGGGGGCGATCGTGGATGAGGAACGCCCCGATTTGCAAAATACCCCTGAGTAGGCTTCTGTAGCGAGCTGGGACTGAGGTTGGCTCCTTGGTCCCAGTTTTTTGGGTCCCAGTTTTTTAGGTCCCAGTTTTTTAGGTCCCAGTTTTTCAAGCATCCCCGAGTCTGAATGTCTATGATTACCCGTCGTCGTCTAATTAACGGACTGGTTGCAGCAACGGCTGTTGGTGCAGGAGGAAATCTTCTGCATGGTTGCGGCGATCGCCGCACGTCTCATAACCAGAATCGAGGTCGTATTGGTCGTACCAACTATCCCAATATCCTTGTCCTACTCATCGATGATCTACGTCCACAACTCAACTGCTACGGACGTCGTGAGATGGTCTCCCCGAATATTGATCGCCTGGCCGCCGAAGGAACCCTCTTTGAACGAGCCTATTGCCAAGTTCCCATTTGTGGGGCCTCTCGGGCCAGTACCCTGGCTGGGGCTAGAGCCACTTCGACTCGCTTTGGCAGTGATTATCAAGCTCGTAAAGACGAAGATATGCCCAATGAACCCAGTTTACCTCTCTGGTTTAAGGACAAGGGCTATCGGACGATTTCCTACGGCAAAATCTATCACGTTATTGAGGATGACGCGGACAGTTGGCTCGAAGAACCCTGGCGGCCTCGGGGAATGTGGGGGCTAGAATCCTATGTCACGCCAGAAAACCGAGCTATTGTTGAGGCCCACGGAGGAACCTATGGACCTCCGTTTGAAATGGCCAATGTGGCGGATAACATCTACACAGATGGGCAAATCGCCGATCGCACGGTCCGCACGTTAGAGCGTCTCCAAGATGGTCACGCCCCCTTCTTTCTTGCTACTGGACTCTTTCGCCCGCATCTCCCGTTTAACTCCCCAACCCCCTATTGGGACCTCTATCAACGGGAAAACTTGAGCCTGGCTGATAACCCCTTTCGTCCCGCTGGTGCGCCAGATGCAGCGTTACATAATTGGGGAGAACTCCGCAACTACTATGGGATTCCCGCTGAGGGGCCGGTCTCCGATGAGATGGCTCTGAATTTGATTCACGGCTATTATGCCGCTACCAGTTATGCCGATGCGCTCGTGGGGCAGATTCTCGATGCCCTTGATCGCCTCGAACTCGCGGACAATACCATTGTGATTCTCTGGGGAGATCATGGCTGGCAACTCGGGGAACATGGCTTGTGGTGCAAACACGCTAACTTTGAAACCTCGCTACACGCGCCTATGATTGTCCGAGGGCCAGGAATCCCGGCAGGACAGCGGACGGATGCGTTAGTGGAGTTTGTGGATATTTATCCCTCTCTCTGTGATTTATCTGGGTTAGAAAAACCGGATCATTTAGAGGGGAGTAGTTTTGTACCGTTGTTAGAAAACCCAAATTTACCTTGGAAGGAAGCGGTTTTCAGTTATTACAATGGGGGGCATTCTGTCAAGAGCGATCGCTATCGATATACCGAGTGGACGAATGATGATGGGTTTGTTTGGGCTCGGATGTTATATGACCATGTTGACGATCCCGGTGAGACGGTCAATATTGCTGAACGTCCTGAGGCTGAGGCGATCGTCGCTCAACATCAACAGATGCTCGAACAGGGGTGGTCTGCCTACCAAATTAGCTAACGAATTGACCCTAGAAACAGAATTAAAATACCTGTTTTAAACTAAGTTACGTTTTAAAAGAGTTTTTGATGGCACAAATTATATCCCTATTGGAACTTCTCCTGATTTGTCTGGGAGGCTTCCTAATTGTTCATTCTCCCGGTCGTCGCTTATCTGAATCCCTAGCTCTCGGGATTAACTTGGGATTGATCGCCCTCTCTTTTAGTTTTCAGTTTTCTTTTTTGTTAGGAGTCCCTCAACTGTCTTTTTTTTGGGAATCACTCTTGGTTATCTTGAGTATTTCCCTAGTCTCCAGACAAAAAAATACGCTAAAAGCGACAAGTTCTGCCTTAGCCAGAATGAGTAAAAAATACAGGTTGATTTTTATTTTTTCTGGTGTTCCAATTGCTTACTTAGGGCTAAAAGCTCTAGTTATGGCCCAGGGGTCTCGTGATGTGGTGGGTTATGGATTGTCTAGGGTGTCGATTTTCCAACAACAGGAGACTTTGCTGTTAGATCGAGTTTGTCAAATTCATCAGGCTATTTTTCCCGTTGGAACTGACATCTTAGCTCATCTATTTTTGCGCTGGAACACGGATTGGGGAGCTGGATTTTTTAATTTTCTTGCCTATCTCTCCATACTTTTAGGAAATTATGCCCTCGCTCGTAAATATGTCTCAGAAAAACTGGCGATCGCCGTCACTCTTGCAATCGCCAGCCTTCCCCAACTCATGTTTCAGGGCTGGATTGCTAAAAATAATATCTTTACCGCTTCAGCCACAATTTTTTGCCTACTAATTCTAGATCGTCTCTTTACATCGCCCACTTCAGCCAATCTTTTTCTCCTTATTTTAGGACTTTTCTTTGGTGTTGCCGCCAAAACGACTTTTTTGGCGATCGCCCTACCTCTTCTCATCCTTTATGGAATTCCCTTAATCCAAAAATATGGCTTAAAAATATGGATTCGGGAAATTCGTCAACATTGGCGGTTCTGGCTTGCAGGAACAGTCCCTCTACTGGTGATGTCGCAACTGTGGTTATTTATTCATAATCACCAGGCTTGGGGAACCTGGTCTGGGCCTCGCGGCTTTGTGGACTTCCATAAAAATCAGGAGGGTTTACTAGGAGGACTCGCGAACTTAGTTCGCTTTATCCTGGAGTTTGTTGATTCAACTCCCATCCCTCCCGATTTAGTCGATAGCGTTTTCAAGGTCTCTATTTTTGATCACATTGAACAGGCGTACTATCAAGTCCTTAAACCCCTGTTTGGAGAGGCTGGATTACAATCAGGAGAAACCTTTGGCTTGGTCTTTATTCCTCATCAAGCGCTTGCAGGATTTGGACTATTAGGACTGATTCTGATTCTTCCCTCGATCCTGATCAGTTTTTGGAGTCCGCCGAAGTTTAGCAAGCGGTTAGCAGGAACATTACTCTCATTTTTGCTGATATTTTGTCTCACCTCAACTTGGTCTCAGTACAAAATGAGAATGCTAATTCCTTTGTTTGCGGCATCTGGCGCTTGTGTCGCTCAGTGTTTGTCCAGAATAACTCACACTAGAAATCGGGAGAGTTTGTTTTTTTCTATAATTACGCTGACCTCAATCTTGAATCTTTTTTATATCTCGTTATATGACTGGGATGCTAGGATTCTGACAAGCTATAATCCTACTGGTTGGAACTTGCAAGCCAGCGATTGGGTTCGGAGTGACTGGGGACGCGATCGCCTCTATCCCGCCGAAAACTATCATGGTGATGAACGACTCAAAATCCTGGCTGAGTTTTTCCCCGAGGGAAGTCGGGTTGGCTTTTTCACCGAGGGTTCAACTCGCTTGCACTACTACTTTCTGCATCTTCCCCAAGTTGAGTTCCAATCTATCTGCATGGATGACCGCAGTCGCCGCAGTTTCCCCGGCCAAACATTTGATACCCTCGAAGATGCTATGTTAACCCACTCAACTCCCCTAGACTATGTCCTCTGTGTGGGTGAACAATGCCAAACTCCAGGTAACCAGTTACAAGAGCGGTTTTACTTTCCCAGTGAGGAAGAAACTCTCTTCATTTTTGAAGTTTTACCGACATCACCGTCTGAGTAAGACTGGCGGTTGTATCAAAAACATGACAAATCATTTGGGAGTGTTCGACAATTGAACCATCCTGAACTAACCTAGAATAGATTGTGGTAAAGGTCAGGCTGCAACTCGCTACACCTTGAAGAAAAGCCTGTTTACCTCTGCCGGTTCGATAGTTCATAACTAAAAAACCCATAAGCACTGAAGCCATTGATTCCGTCACGTAAGGCTTCCCTTAAAGATACTAGCTTCGTTGCCCCAAAATGCCGATACTGAGATGCTCATGACTAAATTAACGGAGTCCAGTCCTTCAACTCACTCGTCAGAGACATTACCCCAATCCGAAAATCGGATTCCCACCAGTATCACCTGGGGGGTTGTGGTGATTTGTATTTTACCCCTTTTCCTGAATCTGTTTGGGGTTGACTTTTCTAGCTTCGGAGAAGTCCTCACCCCGGACATGGCGGCTGAACTGACTCCCACAGAACTGTTTGAGGCGATGCACGATAGTCTGGAGGGGAGTTTTGTCCATACTCTCCTCGAATGGAGTGCGTTTTGTGTGGCCCTGTTGATTGTTCTGTTGAGTTTAATGGACTATAGCTTGCGTGGTAATCCCATTACTCCTGTGTTGGGGGTGGCCCTATTTTTCTCGGGGATGATGGATGGTTTCCATACTTTAGCGGCCAATCACCTATTAACGGTTGTGGCCCCGACGCAGGATTTAGTTCCCTTTACATGGGCAATTTGTCGCTTATTTCATGCTCTGATTATGATTATCGGCGTCTTCGTGTTGCTGAATCGAAATCTGAGTCATCAACATACTAACCCCAAGGATAATTTGGGGTTTATTTTAGTTATTAGTGGTGTCTGTGGACTCTTGGCTTATGCTTTAATTTATTTCACAGCCACTCAGGAATTTTTACCTCAAACAACCTATCCTGATGCTCTGTTAACTCGCCCTTGGGATTTCATTCCCATGCTTTTATTCATTGTGGCTGGACTTTGGATCTATCCAAAATTTTATTATCGTAATCCAACGCCGTTTTCCTACGCTTTGATTATTAGTGCGATTCCTAATGGTGCAACTCAAGCCTATATGACTTTTGGTTCGACAGCCTTATTTGATCATGCCTTTAATGTAGCACATTTTCTGAAAATAATTGCCTATTTTGTGCCTCTAATTGGGTTGGGAATTGAGTATATTCAAACGTACAAACGACAGGCTCGTTCCTTATATCAGGATTTACAAAAAAGCCTGAATTTCATCAAAAATTTAGTACATGATATTTTAGAATCAACTCGTTTCACGGTTCAGATTACACGGTCTGGAGAGAAACTCGAAGCGATGATGACTCACCAGATGCAGTCTACCACGGAAGTGATTAAGACCGCGCAAACCATTTCCGGGCGATCGCAGGAGTTAAGCGAAACCGTCGCCGAAATTGAAGCGGATTTCGAGAAACTGCGGATATCATGCGTTTCCCTCTCCAAGAAACTGGGGACGATCGCCGACCAAGCCAATCGTATCACACGCATTACCAGTACCATTGATAATATCGCCAAACAAACCAAATTCCTCGCTATTAACGCCTCAATCCAAGCCATTGGTTCAGGAGAGCATCACGAAGCACAAGGCTTTAACATTGTCGCCAAAGAAATCAACGCCTTAGCCAGTCAAACCCGTACCACCGCTCAGGCCATCAACCCCATTGTTCAGGAGATGCAAGTGGCGGTCGCCAATGGCGTCGATGAAATGAATACCTTTACCGAAGCTCATGTCCAAGCCATTACGCCCCGAATTCGTCTGATTAACCAAGGGATTCAAGCACAAGTTCTCAGCGCCCAAAAAATACGAGAAGAAATCACGCAACTGGGGAGTTCAAGTGAAGAAACCTCAGACTACTTACGTCAGACTCTCGATCAAACGAACGATAATCTAGCCAACCTACAACAGTCCGTCGAAAACTTACAAGAGGAAATCAATCGTTTTTCCCGAGATCCTCAGTCCCTGCTTTAACAGGATTGACAGGAACCGCTGAGCCTCGCTAACCTAATGGCAATTGCAACGACAATGGCAGAGTCCTCACCCTTTCAACCTCGCCCCTAAATCCTCGCCCCTAAATCCTAGTCCCTAAATCCCATGAAAAACCGTCTCGTTTACTCTGAATTTGGCGATAACGGCGATAACGATGATGCGATCGCCCGTCCCACCCCAGACCTTCCCCCTCAAGAACAGCAATTGCGAGTTCAACCCACCCGCAAAGGACGCAAAGGAAAAACCGTAACCGTGATCACAGGCTTTCAAAGTCACCCCGACACCCTGAAAGCCTTACTCAAATCCCTCAAACGCCAATGCGGTGCGGGGGGGTCCGTGAAAGAGAATCGCCTCGAAATTCAAGGGGATGTCGTTGAGCGGGTTGTAGCTTTGCTGATCGAGGCGGGGTATCCGGCTAAACGCAGTGGTGGTTAAGCCGAAAACCCGTCAATCTGACTCAGGCTCTCTCGGAAGAGAACCGGGATCGAGCAATTCACGGAGCAAATCGGCTTGCTTTTGAGCCTGAGTGTCGTCAGGATCGAGATCGGCGGCTTTATCAAACGCATATAGAGCCTGCTGGTAGCGGTGTAAGTGGATATAGACAACGCCCAGGTTATACCAGATATTAGCATCCGTCGGTTGTAGCTCCGCCGCATAGCGTAGGGACGTCAGCGCCTCTTCATAACGGCCCGTTTGCTCTAAAACAGCACCGAGGTTATCAAACAGAATCGCGCATTTAGGAAACAAATCCGGCTCTAGGATGTCTTGTCGGTGACAATTCTGTCGCTGAATCGCCTCAGAACACGCATTCAGAGCCATGACGGGATCCGCATTGGAACAGAGATCCTCAAGTTCTTCGAGTTCATAGCTGTTTTGGCTAAAGCTACCAGAACGAGGGAGGCTGAGGAGGCCTCGCACTCCACCAGATTGAAAGAACTTACCGGCCATCGCCCGATTCGTTCCGCCCACTAGGATGATAGTTAGAGCGAGGGTCACTGAACTTAAGAGCGTCCTCATGAGTCCATTCCTGATGGGTCGATTAACGTCATACATGATCATAAGCAGGTATCGGATTCTTCGATTTACGGGAGTCTAGGGTCGCATCGCTAATTTACCTTAATCCGCGAGAAGGCTCACGTTGTCATCTTTGATTCAACGTTGAGATGAATCGCGGCAACCACTGTAGTACAATGTGGTACAATTCCGTCAAATGACTGAAGGGTGTCATGCTGGTATTTGTGGCCAAGCTAGAAGGAACCAAAGAG
>NZ_JAWOCL010000115.1:0-9924 GCF_046483825.1 Sodalinema sp. | reverse complement strand
CCAGCCACGCCGCTACAACGAGATCTGATTGACTTGATTGAAACCATTGTCGTTTACAAGCTTCCCGAAGCCAGTCGCGAGGAGATTGCTCAAATGTTAGGAATTACGGATTTGAAACAAACCCGCTTTTATCAAGAGGCTTTTTTGGAGGGTCAAGAAGCCGAACAGCGAAAGTTAATTCGACGGCTGCGCGATCGCAACTATTCCCCGGAAGACATCGCACAACTGCTTGATGTATCCGTTGAGGAGGTGCAACGGTTGTTGACGTAAGTGTGACGCGGGGGTGGCCGGCTGGGGGTTGAGACACTCGGTTTCTGCCAGAAACCGGGTGTCGGGGTGGAGCGCGTGAAATTAAGGACAATCGGGATGAATCGCCCCTCGATCGCACAGAAACGCCACCGCGTCCCGGTCTAAATTACGCGCTCGACTAAAGTTAACCCCCTCCACAAAACTGAGAGGCCCCGCCTCAGGAGAACGCACGACAAATTCACTCTCCTCCTCGGACTCGTCCGCCTCCCAGGTAACATCCTGAAAATCTGCCCCCGCAACATTGGCCCCCCGTAAATCCGTCCAAGTTAAATCACTCCCGTGGAAACTGGCATATTCTAAATTGGCGCGGCGCAGGTTGGCCCCCGAGAGATTGGCTTGACGGAAATTGCTGTTGCTCAAATCCGCCTGGGAGAAGTCTACCCCGGCTAAATCCGCTCCCTGCCAATTGGCTTGACTGAGATTGGCCGCCGTCCAGAGACTGCCCCCAGCGCGAACCTGAGTGAGACTCGCTCCCTGTAAATCGGCATTAGTGAAGTCAGCGGCGTTCAAATCGGCGCCGGTGAAACTGCTGTGACGTAAAGACGCACCCTCGAAATTCGCCCCCACCAGTTGCGCAGAACTAAAATTGGAACCCGTTGCACTGACAAAGCGAGCATCAGCGTGATTGAAATTGGCCTGCATGAAGTTACTGCGGTACATCCAGACTTGAGTGAGAGTGGCCCCGGCGAAGTTGCCATAACTCAAATCCGCTCCTGACAAGTCAGCAATCCAATCATCATAAGTGCCGAAGCGGCCATCATCCCCGGCCCCGTAGAACTGACTCCCCTGGAAGCTGGCCCGGCTGAGAACCGAACCCCGAAAGCGAATCCCGGCTAAATCGACTCCATCTAAGATGAGAGTGAAGGGAACATCCGTCACCGCTTGGCCCAAATGGGTGCGGCTGAGATCAGCGGTGGGGAGTTCGCCACTGTGGTTGCTGAGGATGGTGGCGATCGCCCGCTGGGTGGCCCGCAGACGACGAGCGAGGAGGGCTTTTTCCTGAGCAGTTCCCCCATACTCGAGGGAGTCTAACTGAGTTTTCAGAGATTGATTGAGGCGGCGTAGTTCCAGAATGGCGGCTGTCCCTTGGGAGGCGATCGCCTGTTGCGTTGCATCAATCAACTCCGGCTCCGTTTCTTGGCCTAATAAGTCCACCAATAGGGACAAGGCCCGAGGATCATTCAAGGTTCCCAGAGCCAAAATGGCATTTTTACGCTCATCGGGCGCTCCGGCGGCGGGAGTCAGTTTGCCGACGAGGGACAAGAACATCTGATTATCCTGTTCCTGAAACTCCCGTGAGTTGGCCTGTTGTTGAATATAGACCTGTGTGCCGACAAAGGTTCCCAAGACCGCTGTTAGACAAAACAGCAGCACTAACAATAAGGTGGTGGCAGGGTTGCGGAGCATCCAAAACCAGAGACTGGCCCCGGCCCGAGGTCGCGGTTCCGGGTGGGGATACACAACGATCGCCTCAACGGCTTCCCCCTCGACCTGAGTCCAATGGCCATCGCGCTCTAACTCCTCCTGTTGCCAATCTCCGTAGGGATTGTCCAGAGCATCCAAAATGTAGGTGCGGGCGATGTTGTCGTGAAAAGCCCGTCCTTGACGATTAAAGCGAGAGGCCAGGCCATCCACCACCAACATCACCCCGGTCAGCCCCAGCAAGATGCCTAAATCAGGGAATGCCCCGGTCAGACGCCACAGCACCCAAGCACTGCCGCCAAACAGACCCCAGCGGGCGATCGCCTCCCGTAGCAACACCTGAACCAGACTCGGGGCCGCCCCTTGAGCGGTCACCACCTTGACCCCAAACCAGCGTTTTGGATCGGTTTGTCCGGTTTGACAGAGTAAATAAATCTGCCAACCTCCCGCCAACAGGGGCATCAGCAACGCCCCCGTCCAAAAGAGATTGGTTAGGGGCGACACATTGCGATTAGGTTGGCGGACAGGAAGACTCAGCACCCGGGCAATACGGTCTTCTGTGGCGGCTAACAGGGGACTCAGGGGAACCGGCTCACCAATCTCTCGTTGAGTGGCGTAAGCCCCGAAGCCATAGGGAATCCCGGCACTACCGACAATGAAGGACACTTCCACGACAAAGGCGCAACCTCGACGCACGAGAATCGGGAGTTGTCGCACGGTACTGCGCCACCAGGGCGCGAGACGTCGTGGAGCGAGAGGGGTCGAAGGGCTGGCCATAGAACAATCGGTAGATGGCGTGAGGGATGGTTTTATGTGAACTACCACTCATCAATCGCCTCGCGATGATGAGTGGCTTCGAGCGGAGCGTGGGAATTGCCTCGGAAAGCGTCGAACGAATTCGACCTCCCTTTGGCCTTACATTCCCTCCACTCGCAGAAGCCCCGGTTCCCGAGGCCAAAATCCGCAAGCCTTCATTTTTAACATTGATTGCCGCATTGATGTCTCGGTCGTGAATCTGCCCACATTGCGGACATTCAAACGACCGCACATCGAGTCCCATCTTGGGGAGCGGCAACAACGTTTCAGAGCAAAGGTGAGTACTGGGGAAGAATCGATCCACTTCTAGATAGACCTTCACTTCTCCCTCAGACTTATATTTGACCATCGTCGAGAACCTCCCCCAACCCACATCGCTGATCGCTTTGGCGAGGCTATGGTTCCTAACCATGTTCTTGACGGCTAGATTTTCCACCACAATCACTTGGTTTTCGTTAACTATCTTGCGGGATAGCTTGTGGAGAAAATCGGCTCTAGAGTTGGCAATTTTACTGTGAACTCGCGCCACGAGCCGTCTGGCTTTTTGGCGAGAGTTCGACCCTTGCTGTTTCCTCGACAGTTTTCGCTGTTTGCGTTTGAGGTTACGCTCGTGCTTTTTAAGGTGACGGGGATTGTTGTATTTTTCGCCGTCAGACGTCACGGCAAAGTGTTTCAACCCCAGATCGATACCGATGGCCTTTCCGTCGGCATTCGGTGCGGGTTTGTCCGAACCGTCATCGATCACGATTGAAGCGTGATAACGACCGTCAGGGTTGCGACTGACGGTTACGGTTTTGATTGTCCCTTCAACCCAACGATGAACGCGACAATACACCTCTCCGATTTTGGGAAGGTGCAACGTATGGCCGTCGAGTCTGACGTTTTGCGGGTATTGAAGGGATTGCCGCCTGTGCTTGCTCTTGAAACGTGGATATCGAGCGCGTCCTTCAAAGAAGTTGACGAAGGCTCGCGAGAGGTTAAGTACCGAACTTTGTAGACATTGAGAATAAGTTTCTCCTAGCCACTCAAGCTCTCGCTTCCATTGGGGAAGCATTTTTTTGAGTTCCATCCCCGAGATGCCTTTCCCGGTTTGGCGGTAGGCTTCCGTCGTCATTTGCAAAGAACGGTTCCACACCAAACGGCAGCAGCCAAAGGCTTTCGCTAGGGCGACTTCCTGCTTTTGGGTGGGATAGATTCTTAGCTTGACGACTTTCATTAGAGACGGCGAGCTTTGTACTAAGGCTAAGATAACAGACCGAACGGCTTACCCGCCACTTTGACGCCGCGTACAGGCTGCGCTTCAATCGGAGATTAGAAACGCAGGATTCTCGCGGGATTGCTAAAAGGGTATCAGCGATCGCCCCCAGAATCGTCACCCAAATCGGCAGTCGACTCCCCGACGGAAATCGATCGCAGAAACTCAGCACTGGCTTCTGGGAGTGTGGTATTGATATACATCCCACTTCCCAACTCAAACCCCGCCGTTAGAGACACCCGAGGAATCACCGCCACATACCAATGGAAATAGTTAGTGCGATGTTCATCGCTGGGAATCGAGCGAATGGTGTAATTGTAATCAGGATTGTGCAACCCTACATAGAGTTTCGCCAAAACCGTGCGTAGGATTTCCGCTAAATCCTCAATCTCGTGATCCAGGATATCCTCAAAAGAGGAGGCATGGCGGCGGGGAAAAATCCAGAGATGGAAGGGAGAGAGGGCGGCGTAGGGGATAAAGGCGACGAAATGCTTGCTTTCACAGACAATGCGATCGCCCGCCTTGAGTTCTTCGGCCAACGTCCGGCAAAAAATACATTCCCCCCAATCATCAAAATAACGGATTGCCTCCTGAGTCCGCAGTCGCAGTTGATTGGGCACAATGGGAGTCGCCGCAATCTGGGAGTGGGGATGTTCGAGGGAGGTTCCCGCACCTCGACCATGATTTTTGAAGATGACAATGGTAGAAATCCTCGGATCTTTGCGTAGGTGGCGATAGCGTTCCCGATACATCCGCAGTACATCGGCTATATCCGTCAGGGATAGCAAAGCCAGAGTCACATTATGGTGGGGATGTTCGATGATCACCTCATGAAACCCCACCGCCGTCAGAGAACGGTAGATCTTACCCCGCTGTCGGATCACCTCACCTTCGGGGGACAGGGCCGGATATTTATTCAACACCGCCCGCACCCGCCAGCCGCGACGATCTGAAAGAATCGCCGTTTCTACCCCCGTCCGGGCCTCGTTTCCGGCGCAGAAAGGACAGTCCTCGCGATAGGGGGGCAAATCCGCTGGGGCGGGCCGCTGTTGGTTAAACTCATCGGGGCGATGGGCGCGATCGGTGGCGATAATCACCCAATCTCGGGTAATGATATTATGGCGCAGCTCATTCATCAGCTTGGTTGAACGAAGATTCAGCTATAAAATAGCGTGACATAATCCCATCACTTTACCTGTACCCTGAATGCGTCAGATTATCCGTACCGACAACGCCCCCGCTCCAGTTGGCCCCTATAACCAAGCGGTCCTCGCCACGGGGAAACTCCTGTTTGTGGCTGGGCAAATTCCCCTCAATGCTCAAGGTGAACGGGTCGCGACCGGTGATATTAAGGGGCAAACGAAACAAGTCCTAGAGAATCTTCAGGCAATTTTAACAGCGGCGGGAGCCAGTTTTTCGGATGTGGTAAAAACCACGGTTTTTTTGGCAGATATGAATGAGTTTAGTGAGATGAACAGCATCTATTCTCAGTACTTCGATGAGGCGAATGCCCCAGCCAGGGCGGCAGTTGAGGTGGCACGACTCCCGAAAGATGTACGAGTTGAAATTGAATGTATTGCGATGGTTGCTGATGATTAAACTTGGGTAAATGAAGTTTAAATCTGCGATTTTTTCGACGGTTTTGGCTGACTATTCTGGTGGGCAACGGTCGGGGGTGTGGCGGCTTAAATACATCGCTGACCATCGCCGCTAGATATCTCTCGGGCTGGACGTCTCAGGCGGCAGAGCCGCCGGTCGAGCGTGTCACGGCTGGAGCCGTGACACGAGGAGTGGGGAGGCGGGGAGGTGGGGAGGCGGGTCTGACTTGCCCTCCAGGGAGGAATGCCCGTAGGGCGGGGTGAGTTTTTGGGTCATCTGGGGGGACTGTGCCAGTTGCTGAAAGCGACCCTGAGGGGCGATCGCCACAAGCCCCCCTTGCGCTATACTCCAGGTTTTCATAAAGACCCTGGAGTTGCTCTCGTTTGTGAGGGCAACAACCCAGCAACTTAGAACCTAAAAAAACACTGAAACCCAGACAAAATCCAGGTTTTATCGTCGCCATGTTGCATCGTTTCTCGGTTGTCTCCCTCCTCCTGACTCCCCTCCTCACTCTAACCGTCAGCCCCCTCTCCTACGCCACTCCCCCTCGGGAGGCTGATCGACAAGAAACCTGTGACCTCCTCGTTGCGGGGGGTGGACTCTCCGGGGCCGCCGCCGCCTATGAAGCCCTACAGTTAGGGAAAACAGTTTGTCTGACGGAAATCACCGACTGGGTGGGGGGGCAAATCTCGGCCCAGGGAACCTCGGCCCTCGATGAACGCGATACTCAACGCCATCTCCTCTTCTATCCCCGAGGCTATCTGGCTCTACGCTCGGCTATCGAAGACCATTATGGAATGCTCAATCCCGGTGCGTGCTGGGTGAGTGAATCCTGTTTTATGCCCTATGACGGTCATAACCTCCTGTTTGAATTGCTCGAAGATGCGGCCAAAGCGGGACGGGGAACGTTACATTGGTTCCCCAATACGGTCATTAAGGACCTCACCTATAATGCTGCGGGAAATCAAATCACCTCGGCCATGGCGATTCAGCATCAACCGCAAGCCGATGCCCCTCCCCTTAATAGTTTGCCGCTGTCGGCCACCATTGAAGATGCTTTCGGTTATGAGGACTCAGATCTCTTTGAGAAAACGATTATCGAGTTTCGTCCCCAGTCCCCGGATGCAACCCCCAATTCTCCCGATTGGTATGTGATTGACGCCACGGAAACCGGGGAGTTGATTGGTTTGACGGATGTTCCCCACCGTCTGGGGATTGACCCCCGCTCCTTCCTCGAACCCACGTCATCGAGTGAAACGGGAGACCCCTACTGCACTCAAGGCTTCACCTATACGTTCGCGATGGAAGCGACGGAAGAGCCGCAAGAGCATCAGCTTCCTGACTTTTATGAACAATATGAACCCTATTACAGTTATGAACTCGAACGACTGGCGAACTTCACGCTTGTGTTTACCTATCGCCAAATCCACAGCATGAAACCCAAGGAATCTCGTCCGGGAAATGTGCGGGAGTACCCCATCTATCCGGGGGATATCTCGATGCAGAACTGGACTTGGGGCAATGATTACCGTCCGGGAACGGCGGAGGATAATCTGATTTATACCCGCGAGCAACTTCGGGACCGGGGACAGTTAGATCCCGGCGGCTGGTTGGGCGGGTTACGGACGGAAAGCCTACGCCGGGGTGAGGAGAACGCGATTGGCTATTTCTATTGGCTCGTACAGGGAACGACGGATTCTCAGTTGGGGGAGGGGGTTAAGGAACCTCACCCCAATCATCGCTATTTGAGTGGCTTTGACTCGCCGATGGGAACGGCTCATGGTCTCTCGAAATATCCGTATATGCGGGAGGGACGGCGGATTATTGGGCGACCGGGGTTTGCTCATGCGGATGGCTTTACGGTTTGGGAAGTGGATATTACGATGGCGGATTTTCGGGATGAGTTTTATGAGAATGCTCTGACTCCGGCGGCGTTACGGCATTTGTGGGCGGTGTTGTCGGGAGTCGATGCGGCGGGGATTGCGTCTCGGGAATTGTCTCGGGAGGAGGTGACACGGCGATCGCGGGCCACGCTCTTTCCCGATACGGTGGGGATTGGCCATTATGCGATCGATTTTCACCCCTGTATGGCGTTGAGTCCCCCAGAAGCCCCTGGAAATTACGAGCGGCCTGGGGAACGACGGGGCCAAGGACGGGCCTTTCCCTTCCAAATTCCGCTACGGGCTTTGATTCCCCAACGTTTGGATAATCTCTTGGTGGCGGGTAAGAGTATCGCCACGAGTCACATTGCGGCGGCGGCCTATCGGGTTCACTCGTTTGAATGGTCGGCGGGTGCAGCGGCGGGAACGACGGCGGTGTTTGCCTTGCAGCAGGATCTCGCTCCCTATGAGTTGGTGGATCATCTCCCCTACCCGGAACCGCAGTTAGAAACCTTGCAACGGCAACTGTCGGAGAATGGTAATCCGGTGATGTTCCCGGATACGTCAATTTTTAATCACACGTGGGATGAGTGGCGTTGATAGACTGAACATTAAACGTTAATTCATGGTTTCGCGATGAGTGCTTCGTCCGGTTGCGGCTGTCAAGAGACGGCCAGTTCCCCGTCTCAGGATCAGGTTAATCGCTTCCCCTGGGAAGAGTTTGGACTCTTGGGGGTCGCGATCGCCTGGTTTGGGGTTGGCCTGGTCCTTTCGGTACGGGGACGATTGCCCCTCTGGGGGGAATGGTTGTGGTTTATCCCCGCCTATCTCTGGGTGGGTTGGGGAGTGCTGACGACGGCGGGCCGACGACTGCTGAAGGGAAAGGCCCTCGATGAGAATTTCTTGATGACCATTGCCACCCTGGGGGCGATCGCCATCGGCGAATTGCCCGAAGCCCTAGCGGTGATGCTGTTTTACCGCTTGGGGGAAGCCATCCAAGATCTGGCGGTCGATCGCTCGCGTGATTCGATTCGCGCCCTGTTGGAGATTCGCCCCGATCTCGCCAACCTGAAAACGGCTGAGGGCCTCGAACCGGTCTCCCCTGAGTCCGTGGCGGTGGGGGCGGAGATTCTCGTTAAACCCGGTGAGCGGGTTCCCCTAGATGGGGAGGTTCTCTCCGGGGAGAGTTATCTCGATACCTCGGCTTTAACGGGGGAATCCGTCCCCCGTTCGGTGAAACCCGGTGAGGGGGTGTTGGCGGGGTCGATTAACCAAAACGGCGCCTTGACGGTGCGGGTGACTCGTCCCTTTGGGGAATCGTCCCTGGTGCGGATTCTGGAGTTGGTGCAACAGGCCCGCCAGCAGAAAGCCCCGACGGAGAAGTTTATTAGCCGGTTTGCGCGTCGTTATACGCCGATTGTGGTGGCCTTGGCCTTGGCGATCGCTCTGATTCCGCCTCTACTGGGGGGGAGTTTGACGCAATGGGGTTATCGGGCTTTGGTGTTGTTGGTGATCTCTTGCCCCTGTAGCTTAGTGGTCAGTATTCCTCTAGGGTATTTTGGAGGCATTGGCGGGGCGGCAAAACAAGGAATTTTGTTGAAAGGATCGGTGTTTCTCGATCGCCTCACGGACGTCTCAACGGTGGTCTTTGATAAAACGGGAACTCTCACCGAAGGCAGTTTTGAGGTGACTCAGGTTGAGGCAAATCCGCCCTGGGATGAGGAGATGCTACTCCATTACAGTGCGATCGCCGAGTCCCAATCCACTCACCCCATCGCTCAATCGATCAGCCGGGCTTGGACTGGCCCCCTCGACTCCAACTTGTTGCAAACGGTTCAGGAATATCCCGGCCGGGGCTTACGAGCAACCTTGACAAATTCTAAAGTTTGTGATATAGCCATCGGCAATGAACGGCTTTTCCAAGAGTTGGGCCAAGAGTTGGGCCTAGCCCCTTTGTCGACGTCCCAAGGCTCAGGAACCCGAGTGCGGGTAGCCTTTGATGGCCAAGATGCGGGAACCCTTGAGGTGGCCGATCGCCTGCGAGAGGATGCCCCCCAAGCGATTCAGGACTTACGAGATCAGGGCATTCAACGGATTATTCTGCTCACCGGAGACAATAAAACCGTGGCCCAAGCCGTGGGCGATCGCCTCGGCCTCGATGAGGTTTATAGCGAACTGCTCCCGGAGGACAAAGCCAAGCTCCTAGAGCGGTGGCTACGTGAGCCGAGAGGACCGGGAGCGGTGATTTTTGTAGGAGATGGCATTAACGACGCGCCAGCCCTAGCCCTGGCGGACGTAGGGGTGGCTATGGGCGGAGGGGGAGGGGGTTTAGGCTCCGATGCCGCCATTGAAACGGCTGATGTGGTGTTAATGGAAGATTCCCCGGCCAAACTGGTGCAGGCGATCGCCATCTCCCATCGCACTCGCACTATTGTCTGGCAAAACATCATTCTTGCCTTTGCGATTAAACTACTGGTGATTATCCTAGGAACCCTCGGTTTAGCGGGACTCTGGGAGGCCGTTATTGCTGATGTTGGCGTGGCCCTAGTCGCGGTAGCGAATGCAACCCGAGCGGCGAAGGGATAAGAGGGCAAGAGGCAAGGGGCAAGAGGCAAGAGGCAAGAGGCAAGAGGCAAGAGGCAA